>NZ_JAPDBZ010000004.1:0-67755 GCF_027705505.1 Aeromonas sp. QDB56 | reverse complement strand
GTCAGAAAGCCCCGAGTGTAACGGTCACTTGGGGCTGGGGCAGTTGTGGCTTGATGGTTGATTTGGGAAACAGCGCCCTTTGGCATCAATCTCTTTGGTGGAGGCGCGATCTTCCCCACAAATCCTGTTGATTATTGGCATCTTTGAAAAGACGCCTCCGGATCCTGTGTTAAGATGCAGGCCGCCTCATTTTCAACGATTACATCCCCATGCTGCTTCAAGCGAACAATCTGAGCTGCGTGCGTGAAGATCGCACCCTGTTTGAACATCTCTCCTTCGCGGTGCGTGCCGGGGATTTGATGCAGATTGAGGGTCCCAACGGGGTGGGCAAGACCAGCCTGTTGCGCCTGCTCACCGGCCTCTCCCAGCCCTTTGCTGGCGAGGTGTGCTGGAATGGGGAGAATATCCGCCATTGCCGGGATGAATACCACGCCAGCCTGCTTTACCTGGGCCATCAGCCCGGCGTCAAGGCGATCCTGACCCCCCTTGAGAATCTCTCCTTCTACCAGAAGCTTCATGGCCCTGCCGGGGACGGCGTGGATCTCTGGCGGGTGCTGGCCCAGGTCGGTCTCGCCGGTTTCGAAGACTATCCCGCGGGGCAGCTCTCCGCCGGGCAGCAGCGACGGGTGGCGCTGGCCAGGTTGTGGCTGAGCGAGCGACCGGCGCTCTGGATCCTGGACGAGCCCTTCACCGCCATCGACAAGCAGGGGGTCAGGGTGCTGGAGCAGTTGTTCCTCGCCCACGCGGACAGGGGGGGCATGGTGGTCCTTACGACCCACCAGGATCTGACCCTGATGCAGGGACGGCTCAAGACCCTCTCTCTGACCTCGCTGTTGCAGGAGTAGCCCATGCTGCGCGCCGTCATACACCTTATTCACCGCGAGTTGCTGATGGCCCTGCGCCAGCGCGCCGACATCTTCAACCCGCTCTGGTTCTTCCTCATCGTCATCACCCTGTTTCCATTGGGGATCGGGCCCGAGCCCCAGTTGCTGGCCCGCATCGCTCCCGGCATCATCTGGGTGGCGGCCCTGCTGGCGGCCATGCTCTCCCTGGAGCGGCTGTTTCGTGACGACTTCAGCGACGGCGCCCTGGAGCAGATGATGCTGATGCCCCATCCCCTGGGGTTGCTGGCCCTGGCCAAAGTGATCGCTCACTGGTTGCTGACCGGTCTGCCGCTGTTGCTGGTCTCCCCCTTGCTCGCCATCCTGCTCTCCCTGGAGCTGAAGACCTATCTGGCCGTGGTGGCCACCCTGGCGCTCGGTACGCCGGTGCTGAGCCTGCTCGGGGCGGTCGGAGTAGCGCTGACCGCAGGGCTGCGCAAGGGGGGCGTGCTGCTCAGCCTGTTGCTGCTGCCGCTCTATATTCCGGTGCTTATCTTCGCCACGTCCGCCATCGACGCGGCGAGCATGGGACTGCCCTATGCCGGCCAGCTCGCCATCCTGGGGGCCATGCTGGTGGGGGCATTGACCCTGACGCCCCTGGCTATCTCGGCGGCGCTGCGGGTGAGTGTCAACTGATTGATTTGGTGAAAAGATTTTCGTTTGAAGCCTTGTTAGGGGCGAGATAGTTGAGATAGATCAAGGGGATGGCTGCTTATTGCTTTCGGGGGATATGATGTTTTTCCCCCATGGGTATGGTAGCCCTCGCCACTTAAAAATTAATAACTGAAAGGTTTCGTGAGCTATGTGGAAATGGTTGCACCCTTATGCCAAACCCGAGCGCGCCTATGGGCTGGCCGGCACCCTGCTGCCCTGGTTTGCCGTGACAAGCCTGCTTGCCTTCATCATCGGCACCGTCTGGGGGCTGGCTTTTGCACCCGCCGATTACCAGCAGGGCGACTCTTTCAGGATCATCTATATCCATGTGCCTTCCGCCATCCTCTCCATGGGCGCCTACTCCACCATGGCGGTGGCCGCCTTCATTGGCCTGGTGTGGCAACTGCGCATGGCAGACATGACGGTGGCGGCCATCGCCCCGGTGGGGGCCGTCTTCACCTTCATTGCCCTCTTTACCGGCGCCGCCTGGGGCAAACCCATGTGGGGCACCTGGTGGGTGTGGGATGCCCGGCTCACCTCCGAGCTCATCCTGCTGTTCCTCTATCTGGGTGTCATCGCCCTCTACAACGCCTTCAGCGACAAGGTGGTGGCGGGCCGCGCCGCCGGCATCCTGGCGCTGGTCGGGGTGATCAACCTGCCCATCATCCACTACTCGGTGGAGTGGTGGAACACCCTGCACCAGGGGGCCACCATCACCAAGTTTGACAAACCCTCCATCTCCCCCGAGATGCTGTGGCCGCTGCTCATCATGATCCTGGCGTTCGCCGCGTTTCTCGGTGCCCTGACCCTGATGCGTTTTCGCAATGAGCTGCTGATGCGGGAGTGGCACCGCCCCTGGGTCGCCGACATCGCCAGGCAGGAGAAGTAAGCATGCACTTTGCCTCGTTCAGTGATTTCATGGCCATGGGAGGCTATGCCTTCTACGTCTGGCTCTCCTTCGGTCTGACCCTGCTCTGCCTGGTCGGCATCGTCATTTCCACCCGATTGAAGACCCGCAGCCTGCTCGGCGAACTGCGCAACAAGCAGGCTCGGGAGGCACGCCGCAAGGCGGCCCAGCAGATGGAGAACACCCTATGAACCCGCGCCGCAAGAAACGCCTCACCATCATCCTGGCCATCAGCCTGGGCCTTGTCAGCGTGACTGGCCTGGTGCTCTATGCCCTGAGCCAGAACATCGACCTCTTCTACACCCCGAGCGAGCTGGTGGAAGGGAAGGGGCCGGAGAAGATCAAGCCCGAGGAGGGGCAGCGCCTGCGCATCGGTGGCCTGGTGGTGCCGGGGTCTGTGGTGCGGGATCCCCAGAGCCTCAAGGTAGCCTTCAAGCTGGTGGACAACGGCGGCCATCTGGTGACGGTGGAGTTTGACGGCATCCTGCCGGATCTCTTCCGGGAAGGGCAGGGGATCGTCGCCCAGGGCACCCTCAAGGATGCCACCACGGTCGCCGCCTTCGAGGTGCTGGCCAAGCACGACGAGAACTACATGCCGCCGGAAGTGGCCGACGCCACCAACGGCATGCACTTCAAGCCCGAATACACAGAGGCACAGTTGCAGGGAGCCAAGCAATGATGCCGGTATGCGCCAAGAATTCACTTCTTTATACCGCCAAATCGGCAGGTTTCTCCGTGCAATCGAGAGGGAATAGTCAATGATCCCGGAATTAGGGCAGTTCTCACTGATCCTGGCCTTCGCCACCGCCCTGCTGCTGGGCAGTTACCCGCTGATCGGGGCCCATCTCGGTCGTCTTGGCATGATGTCGGCGGCCCGCCCGCTCGCCTACAGCCAGTTCCTGCTGCTGCTGCTGTCGTTTATCTGCCTCACCTGGGCCTTTATCGACAACGACTTCACCGTGCAGTACGTGGCCACCAACTCCAACAGCCTGCTGCCCCTGCAATACCGCATCTCGGCGGTGTGGGGAGCCCATGAAGGCTCGCTGCTGCTCTGGGTGCTGACCCTGGGGGGCTGGACGGCGGCGGTAGCCCTCTTCAGCCGTCGCCTGCCGCTCGATGCGGTGGCGCGGGTACTCGGGGTGCTCGGCCTTATCTCGGTGGGCTTCACCGCTTTTGTGCTGTTCACCTCGGATCCTTTCACCCGCACCCTGCCGTATTTCCCGGTGGACGGGCGGGATCTCAATCCGCTGCTGCAGGATCCCGGTCTCATCTTCCACCCCCCCATGCTCTACATGGGCTACGTGGGCTTCTCGGTGGCCTTCGCCTTCGCCATCGCCTCCCTGATGACGGGGCGTCTGGACGCCACCTGGGCGCGCTGGTCCCGTCCCTGGACCATGGCGGCTTGGGTCTTCCTGACGCTGGGCATCGTGCTCGGTTCCTGGTGGGCCTATTACGAACTCGGCTGGGGCGGCTGGTGGTTCTGGGACCCGGTGGAAAACGCCTCCTTCATGCCCTGGCTGGCGGGCACGGCCCTGCTCCACTCCCTCGCGGTGAGCGAGAAGCGCGCCACCTTCAAGGCCTGGACCGTGCTGCTGGCGCTCTCGGCCTTCTCCCTGAGCCTGCTCGGCACCTTCCTGGTGCGTTCCGGCGTGCTGGTGTCGGTCCATGCGTTTGCCTCGGACCCGACCCGGGGTCTGTTCATCCTGGGCTTCCTGCTGGCGGTGATAGGCAGCTCCCTGCTGCTGTTCGCCTTCAAGGGCTCCCAGGTGAAGAGCCACGGCAAGCATGAGCTGTGGAGCCGCGAGACCCTGCTCCTTGGCAACAACATCCTGCTGGTGGCGGGCCTGCTCACCGTGCTGCTCGGCACCCTGTTGCCCCTGGTGCACAAGGAGCTGGGGCTTGGCAGCATCTCCATCGGCACCCCCTTCTTCAACCACATCTACAGCTGGCTCATCATCCCCTTCGCCCTGCTGCTGGGGGTGGGCCCCCTGTTCCGCTGGCGCCGCCAGGATCTCGGTGAGCTCAAGGGCAAGGTGATGCTCGCCCTGGTGCTGAGCCTGGCCGCGGCTCTGCTGTTGCCCAAACTCTTTGCCGAGGCGTTCAAACCCTGGGCTGCGCTCGGTATCGGCCTTGGCGTCTGGATCATCGTCACCAGTGTGCAGGAGACCTGGGCGCGGGCCACCCACAAACACGGTTTTGCCACCGGCGTGCGCAAGCTTGGCAACAGCCACTGGGCCATGATCCTGGGGCACGTGGGGCTCGCGGTCAGCATCATCGGCATCGCCTGCACCCAGAACTACAGCATCGAGAAGGACCTGCGGATGCAGGCCGGCGATCGCGTCCAGTTCGCCGATTACGAGTTCGTCTTCACCGGCATCAAGGAGAAGAACGGCCCCAACTACGACGGTTTCAAGGGCGTGCTGGAAGTGCACCGGGATGGCAAGCAGGTAGCCCTGCTCAAACCCGAGAAGCGGATGTACACCGTGAGCCGCATGCCGATGACCGAGGCGGCCATCGATGCGGGGGTTACCCGGGATCTCTATGCGGCGCTCGGCGAGCAGCTCGACAACGGCGCCTGGGCGGTACGGATCTACTACAAGCCCTTCGTGCGCTGGATCTGGTTCGGCGGCGTCTTCATGGCCCTCGGCGGCGTGCTGGCCATGCTGGACAAGCGCTACCGCTTCGGACGTCGTGACGAGGAGGCCAAGGCATGAACAAGAAGACCTGGCTCTATCTGCTGCCCTTCATCATCTTCCTGATGGGGGCCGTGTTTCTGTTCAAGGGGCTCTACTCCGATCCCACCAAGCTCGAATCCGTGATGGTGGACAAGGAGGTGCCCGTGTTTACCCTGCAGGACATCTATGACCTGGGCAAGCAGCACGACAGGAGTATCCTCAAGGGGCGCCCCATGCTGCTCAACGTCTGGGCCACCTGGTGCCCGACCTGTTACGGGGAACACACCTACCTCAAGGAGCTGGCGGGGCAGGGGATCTACATCGTCGGCATGAACTACAAGGACGAGCGTGACAAGGCCATCAAGTGGCTGGCGGAGCTTGGCAATCCCTACCAGGTCAACCTCTACGATCCGGACGGCATGCTGGGGCTGGATCTCGGTGTCTATGGCGCGCCCGAGACCTTCTTCATCGACAGCCAGGGCATCATCCGCTATCGCCACGTGGGGGACATCAACCCAGACGTCTGGGCCAGTACCCTCAAACCCATCTTTGATGCCATGAAGTGAGGCCTCCCCGATGAAAACACTGATTGCATCCCTGTTGCTGCTGGCCGGTCTCGTCTGTGCCGGACAGGCCCGCGCCGCCATCGATGTCTACACCTTCGAGAGCGACGCCCAGGAGCAGACCTTTCGCGAGCTGACTAAGGAGCTGCGCTGCCCCAAGTGCCAGAACCAGGACATCGCGGACTCCAACGCCGGGCTCGCCAAGGATCTGCGGGACAAGACCTACCAGATGGTGCGCGAGGGCAAGGAGAAGCAGGAAGTGGTGGACTACATGGTGGCCCGCTACGGCAACTTCATTCTCTATGATCCCCCCCTGATGGCCTCGACCCTGATCCTCTGGCTTGGCCCCTTGCTGGTCATCGTGATTGGCGTCGTCACCGTGGTGGTGCGAAGCCGCCGCCATGCCCCTGCTCCCTTGCAACAGCCTGAAGGCACCCTGAGTGCAGAAGAGCAGGCCAGGCTGTCCGCCCTGCTCAAAGAGGAAGATAAACCATGACCCCATTCTGGATACTGGGTGCGGCCCTGCTGGTGCTGGCGAGCCTGGCGCTGATCGTGCCGCTCTGGCGCGGCGAGGGCAGGCAGAGCATCAGTCGCTCGGCCCTCAACAAGCAGCTCTATCGCCAGCGCCTGCTGGAGATAGGGGAGGAGCGGGAGCAGGGGATACTGGCGGAGGAGCCGGAATCCCTGGTGGAGCTGCAGCGCAGCCTCCTGGACGACATTCCCGACGTGGAGCAGACCGCCCGTGGCGGCAAGAGCCTGATCTGGATCCCCGGTGTGCTGGTGCTGGCGGTGGTGAGCATCGGCCTCTACGCCAAGCTCGGCGCCTGGCAGGAGGTGAGCCGCTGGCAGGATGCCAGCAGCCGGTTGAGGGAGCTCAGCAATCGCATCCTGGTGGAGCGTGATGCCCGGGTGACCGAGCAGGATCTGCTGGACTTCACCCTGGCCCTGCGAACCCGGCTGAAAGAAGAACCGAACGACTACCGTGGCTGGCTGCTGCTGGGGCGCCTGACCCTGGATGGCAATGATCCCGAGATGGCCCGCGAGGCGCTGGAGCGTGCCTACGCCCTCGCGCCCCAGAAGGCCATGGTGGCGGTGCCCTATGCCCAGGCCCTGATGATGACGGGGGAGGAAGCCCGTGCGGATCAACTGTTGCAGGCGGTCATTGCCGAGGACCCGGCCAACATCGAGGCTCGCTCCGTCCACGCCTTCATGGCCCTGCAAAAAGAGGATTTCCAGACCGCCCTCGACCGCTGGCAGGGGATGTTGCCGCTGCTGGAGCCGGGCTCGGCCCGCTACACCATGGTGGAGCGCTCCATGGAGTACGCCAGGCAGCAGCTTGGCCAGCGTGGCATCGCCGTGACCACCCCGTCTGCCGAAGGCCAGGCACAAGCCGGGGTGCTGGCGGTGAAAGAGGGGGAGTTCCCCCTGCACATCACCCTGGCGCCGGGTATAAAGATGCCGGAAGATGCCCATCTGTTCGTTTTTGCGGTGATCCCCAACGGTCCGCCCATGCCCATCGCGGTCAAGCGCATTGCAGGCCCGCATCTCCCGCTCACCCTCTCCCTGGGGGACGGGGATGCCATGATGGAGGGGAGCAAGCTGGCGGCCCATGCCGAGCTGCAGTTCAAGGCGCGCCTCTCCCGGGGCGGCAACGTCATGAACAAGGAAGGCGCCTTTGAAGGAGTTTCGGTCACCGTGCCGACCAGCACCATCCCCACAGCGCCGATTGACATCCGCATCGATCACGCCCTCTAATACGCTTTTGGCCCACCCCTTGGGGTGGGCCCCCTGTATAATTCATATCAATACCCAAAAAAATCTTAGGACTTTCATATGTATCTGTGTTCAGGAGCATTGGCGGTGGCATTGCTGCTCGCGGGCTGTGCGGGCGGGCCTCCCAAGCCGGGCCCGGAGAGCCTGGATCTCGGCGAGACCCCGAGCCGCCCCGGGGCATCCAGCACGGCCAGCGATCCTCGCGACCCCTTCCAGGGGCCCAACCGTGCCATGTGGGCCGTCAACTATGACGTGCTGGAGCCCTATGTGGCGCGCCCCGTGGTACACGGCTATGCCCGCTATGTCCCGCAAGGGGTGAGGGACAGCATCGAGAATTTCGTGGACAACTTCGACGAGCCGAGCAGCATGGTAAACCACCTGCTGGTGGGTGATCTGAAAGGGGCCGGTACCAACCTGGGCCGCTTCACCCTCAACACCACTGTGGGCCTGCTCGGTCTGTTCGATGTGGCCAAGCATGCGGGCCTGGCTCGCAACACGCTGGAGATGGACACCGTGCTCGGCAAGGCCGACATCGGGGATGGCGCCTATCTGATGGTGCCGGTCTACGGTCCCACCACCACCCGGCAACTGGTAGGGGATACCATTGATACCATCTACTTCCCCTATGCCCTGCTGACCTTCCCGCTGAAGGTAGTGCACTGGGCGCTGGATGGCCTCGGTACACGCTCCAAGCTGATCGATCAGGAGCGCATCATCGACAACGCGCTGGATCCTTACGCCCTGACCAAGGACTTCTACTTGCAGTACAACGATGGCAAGGTGACGGGCCGCAAACCCGAGCTCCAGGAGCAGAAACCAGAGGCGGCGGATGATGGCAACCTCGACGATTACATGGACGAGATAGACCAGTAAGCACGGTCATCTTCCACAAGGCGCCTGCGGGCGCCTTTGTTGTCGATGGCAGGTATTCGACCATAAAAAAACGCCCCGCAAGTGCGCAATGCTGTTCACTTAAGAGAATTTGAGTTCCAGTCCACGTAGTATCAGGGCTAAAAAATGAGGGAGGCATGATGCCTCCCTCTTTCTATTGCAAGCCACGCTGGATAAAGGCTGAAGGAACATCGACTGGAAACAGCCTTGCTCCCCCAACTCAAGTCGCATTTATGAATAATTAGTCAAAAATGTGCTTATCTGAACAGCATTGCCCGCAAGTGCGGGGCGTTTTGGCAAGAAAGGCTTATCAGGCAGCCAGGTTCTTGGCCACGAATTCCCAGTTGACCAGGGCCCAGAAGGTTTCCATGTACTTCGGACGCAGGTTGCGGAAATCGATGTAGTAGGCGTGTTCCCACAGGTCGACGGTCAGCAGCGGGGTGGTACCGGCTTCGGTCAGCGGGCAACCGGCGTTGGAGGTGTTGACGATGGCCAGGGAGCCGTCAGCCTTTTTCACCAGCCAGGTCCAGCTGGAGCCGAAGTTGCCGATGGCAGACTTGGTGAACGCATCCTTGAACTCGGCGAAGGAGCCGAAGGCCTTGGTGATGGCATCGGCCAGGGCGCCAGTGGGTTCGCCACCGCCGTTCGGGGAGAGGCAGTGCCAGTAGAAGGTGTGGTTCCAGATCTGGGCAGCGTTGTTGAAGACGCCACCAGTGGAGGTCTTGATGATCTCTTCCAGAGACTTGCCTTCAAACTCGGTACCCGGCACCAGGTTGTTCAGGTTGACCACGTAGGTGTTGTGGTGCTTGCCATGGTGGTATTCCAGAGTTTCCTGGGAGATGTGCGGTTCCAGAGCATTGATTGCATAGGGCAGAGCGGGAAGTTCGAAAGCCATTTTCTACTCTCCATTGGCTGGTCCGTGCGAAGGCGACGGTTGCAAGACATTGCGTACTCTTTTCTATCTTGAAAAGAATTGTTCTTGAAATGAGGGGGCCAGACGGCCCAAAGCCCGTCGATTGTAGCAGTATCAAAGATGGGCGAACAACCCTTGATTCTTGCCATGATCCGGATCAAGCTGCGGCGTATTGATGCATGACTTCTTTCATTCGCAACGGTTTGCCAGTTTGTGGTCTGCCCGGATTGCAGTAGAATGGTCTCCGAAATCGCTCCAGTGAGGCATTTATGGAAACTATTGAAAAGATCAAACAGCAGTTGGCTGAGAATCCCATCATCCTCTACATGAAGGGATCCCCCAAGCTGCCCAGCTGCGGTTTCTCTGCCCAGGCCTCCCAGGCCCTGATGTCCTGCAGCGAGCCTTTCGCCTATGTCGACATCCTGCAGAACCCGGACATCCGCGCCGAGCTGCCGAAATTCGCCAACTGGCCCACCTTCCCGCAACTGTGGGTCGAGGGCGAGCTGGTCGGTGGTTGCGACATCATGATCGAGATGTTCCAGGCCGGCGAGCTGCAGACCCTGATCAAGGAAACTGCCGCCAAGCACAAGCAGGATGACGCTGCCGCCGAATAAGGCCGCATCCATACCATGCAAAAAGGGGAGCCACTGGCTCCCCTTTTCTTTGTGCCCACGACAGACATCAGGCGATGCGTTCGAGGCGCGCCATGTAGAAGCCGTCGAAGCCGGTCTCGGCCGGGCTGACGTTGTGATCGCCGATCAGGCGGAAGTGCTCGTTGGCGGCGAGGAACTTGTCCACCTGCTGGCGGTTCTCCTCGGGCAGGATGGAGCAGGTGGCGTAGACCAGCAGGCCGCCCACCTTCACCATCTGGCTGTAGCGCTGCAGGATCTCCTCTTGCAGGGCGACCAGCACCGGCAGGCGCTCGGCGGTGTCGCGCCACTTGGCATCCGGGTTGCGCTTGAGCACGCCAAGGCCGGAGCAGGGGACGTCCAGCAGCACGCGATCGGCGCTTTCTTTAAGGCGCTTGACGGTCTTGCTGCTGGTGATGACCCGGGTCTCCACGTTGTGGGCACCGGCGCGGCGGGCGCGCTGCTTGAGGTTCTCCAGTTTCCACTCTTCCACGTCCATGGCCAGCAGACGGCCCTTGCCCTGCATCATGGCGGCCAGGTGCAGGGTCTTGCCGCCGGCACCGGCACAGGCGTCGATGACCCGCATGCCGGGCTTGACGTCGAGGGCCGCGGCCACCAGCTGGGAGCCGGCATCCTGCTGCTCGAAGCAGCCGTCGGCAAAGGCCTGGGTACGGAACAGGGCGGCGTCCGAGGTCACTTGCAGGGCGGTCTCCACTCCGTCGACGGGCACTGTGGTGACATGCTCTTTGGCCAGCATGGCTTGCAGCTCGTCCCGGGTGCACTTGAGGGTGTTGACCCGCAGGTAACGCTTGGGCATCCAGGCCAGGGCGGCACGCTCGGCCGGCCAGGCGTCGCCCAGTTGCTCGCTGCCGAGTTTTTCCAGCCAGGCAGGGCAGCCGTCCATCAGCACGGGGTTCTTCTTGGCCTCGGTCAGGCGGCGGCGGAACGCCTCCTCGTTGAAGCGATCCAGGGTCGGGTGGTTGGGCTGATCTATCTTGTGGAAGGCGTGCCAGCTGTGCAGCAGCGGCCAGACATTCTTCTCCGCCTGACGGACCTGGATGCCGGTGAGGAAGCAGTAGAGGCTGAGGCGGCGCAGCAGATCGCCGGTGACCAGGGCAATCCTTGCCTGTTCTTGCGGTTTGAGTTCGATGCCGGAGAAGTGACGTGCATAGGCGCGGTCGAGGGTAAGACCCTGACCCAGCACATCGTCAACGATGGCAACGACCAGATCCCCGAAACGGGGCAACAGTGGGGACTTGAGCATGAGATTAACCTTGGCCAAAGAAAGAGTGAACCGGCCCCGTCGAAGAGGGGTTCTGGAACGGACAAATCCGCGCCATGATAGGGGCTAGTCTGCATTGGTGCAACCTTCCCCATTCGGGGAATGTACAGAGGATGTTGCTGGACTAATCGGACCAGCGGGCAAATGATGCCGTGGCAGTTCAGGTGAATCCGTTTAAAAAGGAATTAAAAAGATGCAGTTGATGAAATATTCTCCGCTGGCGGTGCTGGTGGCGGGTCTGATGACGTCCGGCAACCTGATGGCCGGCGAGTGGCATACGGTCACGGCGCGGGCCACCGCCGCCGATGGGTACGAGGTGAGGGCCAGCCAGTATCGCATCGTCACCGTCTCTACCGATTACCTGGCTGCCCTGAAGGGGGGCGAGCGCCGCCTGACCTTGCCTCTGCCGGATGGCAAGGAGGTGACCTTCAGCCTGCAACCCTATGATCTGCTGCCGGCGGATCTAGCCGCCAAATATCCCGATATCCTGGCCTTCAAGGGGCACAACGAAGCTGCGCCTGGCGAGACCGGGCGCTTCGATCTCGGTCCCCAGGGATTCCACGCCATGTTCAGCCATGAAGGGAAGATGGTGTTCGTCGATCCCCTTCGCAATGGGGAAGGCTATGCCGTCTATTACCAGCAGGATGCCCACAGCCGGCTGGAAGAAGAGGCGGACAAGGTGATCGGGGGCGAGGCCAAAAAGCTGGCCCGTCAGGTGCTGGTGGATGGCAACGAGCGCAAGCGCTATGTCATCGCCATCTCGGCGGCGGGGGAGTATACCCAGTATCACGGCGGTACCGTGGAGGCGGGTCTTGGCGCCATCACCACCCTGCTCAACCGGGTCAACGAGGTCTACCAGCGTGATGTGGCGGCCGAATTCCAGCTGGCCAGCGGCAACGACACCATCATCTTCACCGACGTGGCGAACGATCCCTTCAACAATGATGACGGCGATATCGATGCCAACATGCAGGTGCAGGCCGATGCCCTGACCAAGGGGCTGGGGGCCTTCGACATCGGCCATGTGGTCAACACCGGTGGCGGCGGCCTGGCGGGGCTGGGCGTACTCTGCACCCCTGACAAATCGGCGGGGATGACGGGCTCCCCCGAGCCGGTGGGGGATGCCTTCTTCATCGACTACGTGGCCCACGAGATCGGTCACCAGTTCGGGGCAGACCACACCTTCAACGGCACCACAGGCAGTTGTGGCGGCGGCAACCGGGAGGCAAGCCAAGCCTGGGAGCCGGGCAGCGGCAGCTCCATCATGGCCTATGCGGGGATCTGCGGAGACGAAGATCTGCAGCCCCACAGCGAGCCCTATTTCCACAGCAAGTCCATCGAGCAGATGCGGGCCCACATGGCCACGGAGCCAAATTGCGGCACCCCGTTGGCGCTGGTCAACAATGCGCCCCAGGTGGCGGCAGGCAATGACTACGTCATCCCTGCGAACACCCCCTTCGTGCTCAAGGGGGCGGGGGCCGATCTTGACAGCGATCCGCTGAATTACACCTGGGAGCAGATCGATCTGGGGACGGAGTCGAGCAGCCCGGCCACCATGGTGGACGACGGCAGCCGTCCGCTGTTCCGTTTCGTGGCGCCGACCAGCGTGCCGGAGCGCACCCTGCCGAGTCTCACCTCCCTGCTCACCAACACCCTGGCAATAGGGGAGGCCTGGCCTGCCACCAACCGGGACCTGAACTTCCGCCTCACGGCGCGGGACGGCAAGGGCGGTGTCGCCAGCGATGACATGAAGATCCAGGTGGTCAACACCGGCAAGGCCTTTGCCCTGACCAGCCCGGTGGTGACCCCCCTGGGGGCGGGCAAGACGCAGACCATCAGTTGGGAAGTGGCCGGCACCAATGCCGCCCCCATCAACTGCAGCAAGGTGGATCTCTTCATGACCCGGGACGAGGGGGCAAACTGGACTTCCCTTGCCAGCGGCAAACCCAACTCGGGCTCGGCGAGCGTCACCATCCCGGCGGGCCAGGATGGCACTGCCCGTTTGAAGGTGGCGTGCAGCGACAACATCTTCTTCGCCATCAGTCCCCTCAAGCTCTCGGTCACCCAGCGCGGTGAAGAGGGGGGAAGCGGTGGCGGCGGTGCCCTCGGCTTCTGGACCCTGGCCCTAGCGTTGCTGGGCTGGCAGCGGAGGCGGGCATGAGACTGGCCGGGGTGCTGCTGCTCACCCTGCTCGGCGGTTGTCAGGCCGATGCAGACACCCTGGAGCAGGCGGTCAGCGCCAGCCTCGCCAGGCAGGATTACCGGCTGATCGTGCGGGCCGGGCGCGGCGAGGTGGCGCCCGGGATCGCGGCGGATCAGCAGGCGGCGGCCAAGGCCCGCTGCGGCGTGCGCTATCTCGACGGATTCGGGGATGTCATCAAGCCGGATCAGAAGGAGGCCCATGCTAGGCTGAGCGCCTATGCGGCGGACTACAACCGGCGCATGCTGGCCCATTGCCCGCCGATTGACGGCAAGCAGTAGGCTGACGGTCATCGGCATAAAGAGGGAGGCATGAGCCTCCCTCTCTTTTTGCTCCGCCATTTGGCCGCCCCGAGGCTTGTACCCATGGCGCGCTCGTCGCACAATGCCTGCACCCATCGCCGCACGGGCGGCAGAGAAAGAGAGAAGGAAAATCAAGATGATGGATGTGGCTGATCTGCGTCGCGAATACACCAGGGGTGGACTGCACCGGGCCGATCTGCCGGCCGAGCCCCTCACCCTGTTCGAGAAGTGGCTGGCCCAGGCGTGCGAGGCCAAACTGACCGATCCCACCGCCATGGTGGTGGGCACCGTGGATGCTGATGGTCAGCCCTGGCAGCGCACCGTGCTGCTCAAGCACTACGATGCCGAAGGCATGGTGTTCTACACCAACATGGGCAGCCGCAAGGCGCATCAGCTGGAGGGCAACCCCCGTATCAGCCTGCTCTTCCCCTGGCACACCCTGGACAGACAGGTACACGTGACCGGTCGGGTGGAGAAGATGAGCACCTTCGAGGTGATGAAGTATTTCCACAGCCGTCCCAAGGATAGCCAGATCGCCGCCTGGGTCTCCAAACAGTCGACCCGCATCTCGGCCCGTGGCGTGCTGGAGGCCAAGTTCCTCGAACTCAAGCAGAAGTTTGCCAATGGCGAGGTGCCGCTGCCGAGCTTCTGGGGTGGTTTCCGGGTGCGCATCGACACCGTCGAGTTCTGGCAGGGCGGGGAGCATCGTCTGCACGATCGCTTCTATTACACCCGCGAGGGGGACGGCTGGCACATCGAGCGCCTGGCGCCCTGATGAACATCGCCCGGCTCAAGAACTTCACCGAGATAGTGAAGAACAACTTCAACATCTCGGCGACGGCGGAGAAGCTCTATACCTCCCAGCCGACCCTCAGCAAGCAGATGAAGATGCTGGAAGAGGAGCTGGGGCTGGCGCTGTTTACCCGCAAGGGCAAGAACCTGGCGGGCCTGACCCCCATGGGGGAGCAGGTGATGGAGCTGGCCAGGGGAGTGGTGGCCCAGGTGGAGCAGATTGGTCAGCTTTCCCTCGGGGATCAGCTGGCCACCAGCGGGGTGCTGCGCATCGCCACCACCCACACCATGACCCGCTACAAGCTGCCGGCGGTCATTACCGAATTCTCCCGCCGCTACCCCGAGGTGAGCATCCAGCTGCATCAGGGAGCCCCTGCCCAACTGGCGCAGATGGCGCAAAACGGGGATGTGGAGATGGCCATCGCCACCGAGTCCATGCACCTGTTCGACGAGCTGGCGACCGTGCCCTGCTATCGCTGGGGGCGCAGCGTGGTGGTACCCCACGGCCATCCGCTGCTGGACTGCCAGCCGCTGGCCATGGCGGATCTGGCCCGGTATCCCCTCATCACCTATGTGTTCGGTTTCACCGGCCGCTCCAAGATGGACAAGGCGTTCGGACGCCATGGCCTCAGCCCCCGCATCGTGCTGACGGCCACCGACAGCGACATCATCAAGCACTATGTGCGCCTGGGGATGGGAGTCGGGGTGATCGCCACCTCGGCGTTCGACGAAGGGGACAGGGAGAGCCTGGTCTGCCTCAACATCGATCATCTGATCGCCTCGAGCGTGGCCCATGTGTGCCTGCGCAGGCACGCCCACCTGCGGGACTACATGTACGACTTCATCCACCTCTATGCCCCCCATGTGAGCCGGGAGACGGTGCAGCTGGCGCTGCTCAACCAGGGAACGCCCGCCCCGTCTGCGACCCTGCCCTGGCTCTGAAGGCCGTCAGGGGGAGTCAGATGTGCTGCATAGAGGCAAAAAAGAGAGGCAAATGGCCTCTCTTTTTTGTGATAAGTGGTGTCCTGCGCTGCCTTTTCCCGGTGATCCCTCTCTCCCGGCTATCGTGGTCACCATATTGACGGCGCTCCGGGTGCCGAGCCGCAGTTCGCCATCATCCAGCATGGCCTCGGGGTGCGGCAGTCCCCTTGCTGCTTAGGGGGTCGGGTCGCCAGATTGACGAAGGTCTGGGCACCGATCAGCAGGCAGTCATCATCCGGGTAGTAGGGGATTGACGTGGTGCTGGTAGTGGCAGATCCCCCTGGCCCGTCAGTCGACCCTGGTCGCCAGATTGACGAAGATCTGGGCTCCCACCAGCAGGCAGTCGTCGTCCAGGTAATAGGGGTTCGCGTGCAGGTAGTTGCAGATCCCCTTGGCCTGATTGCCGCTGCCGAGGAAGAACATGGCCCCCATGCGGCTTGGCGTGGCGTTGATCATGTAGCTGAAGTCCTCGCTGCCGGTCATGGGCTGGCCCTTTGCGTTGATCCCGTCGCTGGACAACACCTCCGAGACGGCTTGTTGCAGGCGCTCGCAGGCCTGGGGGTGGTTCTCCACTGCCGGGTAGCCGGCATGGACCATGGTGGTCTTGAAGCCGCGCAGCTCGCTCTGGGCGATGATGTCCCTGAAGCTGTTTTTCAGGATCTGGTCGGTTTCGGCGTCCATGGCGCGGATGGTGCCACGGGCCTGCACATGATCGGCGATGGCGTTGGGAATGGTGCCGCCGTTGATCATGCCGCAACCAAAGACCGCCGGGCTGAACGGGCTGGTGCGCTTGGCGACGATGTAGTCCATATCCTCGATGATCCGCACCGCCTCCCGGATGGCATCCAGCCCCTTGTGGGGGGTGGAGCCGTGGGCGGAGATGCCGTGCACATCGAGCGTCCAGGCAGACCCCCAGGAGGACATGACCCCCTGGTTGAACTTGATGGTGCCCGTCTCCATGGCGCCGTCGTTGTGCAGGGCATAGACCTCGTCCACCCCCTTCATGCAACCAAGCTCCACCATCTTTTCGGCACCGGGGACGCGCATGTCCTCTTCCGCCATCTGGAAGATGAAGCGGACGTTGTATCGCAGGCGATCGCGGTTGGCGGCCAGAAACCTGGCGGCGGTCAGAGCGATCGCCATGTGGGAGTCGTGGCCGCAGTTGTGGGCCATCCCCTCATGGGTGGATTTGAACGCCACCTCGCTCATGTCGTGCATCTCCAGGCCATCCATGTCGGCACGAAAGGCAATGGTGGGCAGGGCAGGGTCGACCGCCAGATCCCCGTGAAAACCGGTGAAGCCGGGATACAGGGTGATCCTGTAGCCGAACTCTTCCATCAACCCACGGCAGTAGGCAGAGGTCTTGAACTCGGCCCCGGAGTATTCCGGGATGCGGTGCAGGTGGTGGCGCACTTCGTAGCTGAAGTCGCGCAGGGCCAACAGGTCAGGTTCGATATGGTAGTGGTTCATCAGATGATCCCTTGAATGGAGAAACCGAGCTGGGCAACCAGGGAGGCGCCAAAGAAGCAGCAGGTGGAGACGATCATGAAGATGAGGATCACTTTCCACGACATCTTCTTGAGCTCCTCCAGCTGACCGCCCACCGAGAGGCCGGCGAAGGCCAGGAGCGGCACGCAGCAGGAGAGGAAGGAGATCTTGGCCACGGCATCGATGAAGAGGCCGCGCACCGGCGTCTCCGGCAGGCAGATGAGAATGCCGATGATGGTGGCATAGGCAAAGGCCGGCAGGGAGGAGGGCAGATAGCGCTTGGTCACCAGGGAGGCGAACACCACCAGGGACATGGCGACGAAGCTGTCCCCCATCTGCCACAGCGGCAGGCCCGAGGTCAGGGTCTGGGTGAACATGGCCAGCAGGATCGCCAGGAAGACGAAGCGCATATCCATCACGATGCTTTTCATGCTTTCTCTCCTTTGGCGGTCAGGGCATAGATTTTTTCAGCGAGCGGCAGACCCAGATAGGTGAGGGAGAGCGCCCCCAGGGCCGACGAGAGCAGATTCGAGGCGGCGGCGATGCTGAGCACCTGCTGGGCCATCGCCTCGTCGAGGCCGTTGATGAGGGCACCGGAGGCGGCGCTCAGCATGGAGCCGGATCCCACGCCGGAACCGGCGGCCAGGGCCAGGGGATGCAGCCCCGTGAGGGGGGCAATGCTGCCAAGCACGCTGAACCAGAGGGTGCCGATGACGGAGCCGCACAGGTAGATGGCGAGCACGCCGATGTACTCCTGGGAGCCGGTGCCGAACTTGCCCTGGATCACCGCGACCGAGGGTTCACGGCTGATGGAGGAGCAGGCCCCGATGGCGCGGCGGCCAAAGCCGAATTTCACCGCCAGTGGAATGGCGATGAGGATGGGCAGGAGGTTGCCTATCTCTTGCAGGAAGAGCGGTACGCCGACGCTCAGGATCATCTTGAGGTTGGGGATGATCATCCCCGCATACTGGGTCCCGAGGATCAGCAGGCTGAAACCCACCATCTTGCCGCAGAAGCCCTCTTCTCGCTCGGTGAAGAGCCTCTTCCAGCCGGGAATGCGATCCTTGACGGGCTTGGCGGAGACGATCATGCCGATGATGACGGCAAAGAGCATGGGCAGGATGGGGATGATGGCGATGCCGAGTCTGATCTCCTGCTTCCCGATGAGGGATTGGGCCACGAAGATCAGCAGGGCGGTCGCCAGGGTACTGACTACTACCGTTTTGAGTGGGCTGGTTGGCTGCATAGTGTGTTCTCTTGTTATCCGTTGTCCTTCATGGGCGTCTTTGGTCGCGCCATGATGGGGGCATGATAGGAAGCGAAGAGGGGAAGGAATGTGA
Source organism: Aeromonas sp. QDB56 (assembly GCF_027705505.1). Taxonomy (NCBI): domain Bacteria; kingdom Pseudomonadati; phylum Pseudomonadota; class Gammaproteobacteria; order Aeromonadales; family Aeromonadaceae; genus Aeromonas; species Aeromonas sp. QDB56. Next base: position 49,484 of record NZ_JAPDBZ010000004.1, on the reverse strand, counting down.
CCGCCATCAAGTCAGCCATATGGCATTTTTTCATGGGGTATGCCTTTAACCATGGTAAACATATGGTTTAACAACTCATTGGCAGCGGCTTATGCTGCCTCAGACAGGAGTGTGGTGCCGCCCGGGCACCCGGTGCCTGATACGGGGGGCGGATGTGGGGGAAGGAATGGATCTGTTGATCGAGGGGGCGCTCTGGCGCCCCTCCTGGCAAGCGGCGTTGCAGGCCTGGCAGCACCAGGGAAACCGCTGGTGGCTGCTGCTTGGCAAAGGGGAGGCGAGGGAGATGGCACCCTGGTCGGTCAGCCCGCCAGATGGCATTCTCCTTGCCCGCGACCTGCTTGCCGCCTGGCTGGGGGAGGCCGCCTCCCCGCTGATGGCGACACAGCCGGACCGGCAGATCCTGATCGCTGCCTCCGGCTCCCTGCTGACCCTGGCCAGAGAGAGCGGCCTGCTCACCCTGGGGCCCGCGGGGGCGGATCACCGCCTCGGTGCCGATGACGACCTCGGGGTTGCCCTGCAACGCCTGCTTGCCCGCCGCCTGATGACCCCGGTGCTGCGCGAGCCTGGCGGGCAGGACGCGCTGGTGCTGCGCCCCCTGCTGCCCGGCGATGAGAGCGCCATCCTGCGTTATTGTTCGGATGCGGCGCTCGCCCGCTATACCCTCAACGTCCCCCACCCCTATTCGCCGGAGGCGGCGCGGGACTGGCTTGCCCTGAGCGGGCGCAAGGCTGCTCTCGGGCTGGGATGCACCTGGGCCCTGACTCTGCCCCAGGGGCGTGAAGACGAGCCCGCTCCCCTGGTCGGCACCCTCTCCCTGCACTGGCACGGGGAGCTGGCATGGTGGGTCGGCGTGCCCTGGCAGAACAGGGGGCTGGCCACCCGGGCCGCGAGCCTGGTCAGGGCGTTTGCCTTCGAGCAGTGGCACCTGCCTGCCCTCACCGCCCGCCACATGCCGGGCAACCTCGCCTCAGGCCGGGTGATGGAAAAGACTGGCATGCACCATGACGGGCGTCGGCCAGATCCGGCCGATGGCGCCCTCGTGCTCGATCACTGGCGGCTGGATCGCCCGGCGCGCCTGACGGATGCACGCAAAGAGGTGCTGGCCCCCTGGCTGGATGACGAGGAGGTGGTCGTGGCCATACTGCACGGTGAGGGGGTGGCGCTCTTCATGGTGGGGGAGGTGACAAAGGACGAGCAGACACTCAGCGGGCTGACGGTGCGGCGCTATCCCCAGGCCATGCTGGCGCCAGAGGCGCCCGGGGTGCAGGCCCATGGGGGTGGCGCCCTCCTCAAGGAGTGCGGGGATCTGGGCCTCGCCTATCTGCGGCGATTGCGACAGCCTGACGACGGACGCTGATGGCTTGCGCAAGGGCGGTCATCGCGAAGCCTGGTGCGGGTTTGTCAGGCGTTTTCCTGAGTCCGTCCTCCCATTTTCAGACAAAGGCAGTGAAGTGGCGCCCCACTTCTGTGGAATAATGGCCGCCCTGCTGTACGAGGAGTAACGCTGTATGTTGAGAACCGAGCGTCCCGGCGACATGCTGCCAGTCTATGAGCTGGTGAGTGCCGCCTTTGGTCGTCCCGACGAGGCCGAACTGGTCAACCGCCTGCGAGAATGTGGGGCCGCCGTGGTCACCATGGTCGAGGAGGAAGAGTACGAGTTCATGGGGCACCTGATGCTGAGCCCGATCACCATTGAGGGACAGGAAGGGCCCTGGCTGGGACTGGCACCCGTGGCCGTGCATCCCGACTGGCAGGGGCAGGGCATTGGCTCGGATCTGGTGCGGGAAGGGCTGGACACGGCACTGGAGATGGACTGGAAGGCGGTGGTGGTGCTCGGGGATCCTGCCTACTACGCCCGTTTCGGCTTTCGGCCTGCCAGCGACTTCGGCCTGCACTGCATCTACGAGGTGTCGACGGAGTGTTTCATGGCGATGGAGTTGCAACCCGGCGGGCTCGACGGGGTAAGGGGCGAGGTGCTCTATCACCCCCTGTTCGATGAAGAGCCGGTGGAGTGACCGCCTGCCTATCCACGAAAAAGGACCCTGAGCGGGTCCTTTTTCGTGCCATGTCCATCGCTTGAATGGACGTCACTGGGCCAGGGATTTCAGCTGCTGCTTGCCCGGCGGGTTGTTCCAGTCGATGGGACCGTGGGTGAAACGGTACTGAAGCCTTGGCAGACTCAGTTCCAGCCACTCCTCCCGGAAGTAGGCATAACCCTGGTCCCAATCCGGATCCTGCGCCCAGCCGGTCTGCAGGAAGTGGAGCCGGGTGCCCTGGCCCTCCGGCACGAAGCGCAGGCTGACCTGGGTCTTCTGCTGACGAATGTGGGGAAACTGGGGAGGGAAATTCCAGCTGAAGCTGAGCAGATCATGGGGCATGACCGCCATCACCCGGCACCCTTCGCTGCCACGCTCGCCGAGGGGAGCATCGGGTCTGAAATAGATCTCGAACGGTCCGTTGGGTTCCGGGACCATGAGGCACTCCGGCGCCAGAAAACTGCGCAGCCCGCTCTCCGTGGTCCAGGCCCGCCAGACATCGTCAATGTGGGCGGGTACCAGAATACTGCCTTCAATTTGCTTGTTATCCATAAATCAGTGAACCTCAAACCAGTCATGGACGGGACCTCGGCAGTATAGCCCCTGAGGCGATAAAATAGGCAGCCCTGTGTCACACGGTTACGTATTCAAGAGGGTCCACATTGCCGATTTGACAGCACGGCGGGATCCATCGAGAGTGGGAAGCGACAAGCACGCAACGCAAGGATGGTGTCATGATCAGAATGATGACGGAAGCTGACGAGCCCATGCTGGCGCAGCTCTTCCTCAAGGGAAGGCGCCAGGCCTTCCATTGGGTTGATCCCGCCCTGTTCCGGCTCGAGGATTTTGCCGAGCAGACCCGGGGCGAGGAGATCTGGGTGGCGGAGAAAGGGGGCAGCCCGTGCGGATTCGTCTCCATCTGGGGGGCCGAGATCTTCGTGCATCATCTCTACGTGGTGGCGGACTGGCACGGGCAGGGCATGGGGCGGGCCTTGCTTGCCGCCGGCTTGGCCGGATACCCCTCCCCGGCCTCCCTCAAGGTGGCCATGCGCAACACCACGGCGATGGCTTTCTATCATCGCCTGGGCTGGGAGAACACCGAAGAGACGGGTCATTGCGACATCACGGGCCCCTGGCGCAGGCTGGTGTTGACGCCCGATGCCGCAGGGGAATAAGCCGCTGGCAGACTGCGGCAACCGCACCGCACATTGATCTCCAGCCCTGGCAGGGCATAAAAAAGCCACTTCGCGGGAAGTGGCTCTTCAACACATCCGGGGGAGGGCAGACCTTCCCTCGCTCAACCGATGATCACAGGGCCGCCACGGCCTCTCTTACCAGGGCGGCCAGCTCTTCCCACCTGCCCTCGTCGATGAGCTTGGCCAGCACCATCCAGGTGCCGCCGCAGGCGATCACGGCATTCAGCCCCAGATACTCTTTCAGATTGGCCGGCGTCACGCCGCCGGTGGGCATGAAGCGCACCGGATAGACGGCGCCCAGGGCCTTGAGCATGGCGGTGCCGCCTGACTGCTCTGCCGGGAAGAACTTGAGGTGGCGCAGCCCCATCTCCATGGCTTGCTCCACCAGGCTGGGGTTGTTGACCCCGGGGATGATGGTGACGTCCTTGACCAGGCAGTACTGCACCGTGGTCGGGTTGAAGCCGGGGCTGACGATGAAGTCGGCGCCCGCCGCAACGGCCGCATCCACCTGCTCGCGGTTGAGCACGGTGCCGGCCCCGATCAGCAGATCCGGGTAGGCCGCGCGCATCTGGCGGATGGCCTCTGCGGCGGCGGGGGTGCGGAAGGTCACCTCGGCGGCGGGCAGGCCATTTTCCACCAGCACCCGGGCGAGGGGGACGGCCTGGGCAGCATCTTTCAGCGCGATGACGGGGGGGCTTCGAGGCGGGCGATGAGATCAGACATGGTGCGTTTCCTTGAGTGATGGCATGTGGGAGGGGGGAATGATGGCCCCCGGATACTGGATGACGGCCGCCGCCAGGCTGTGGCCTGCCCGGGCGGCGTCGGCGACGTCGGCCCCTTGCAGGCGTGCGGCGAGATAACCGGCGCTGAAGGAGTCGCCCGCCGCCGTGGTGTCGATCACCTGTTCGGGGGACAACCGCAGGGCGGCGATTTCGATCCGCTGCGCTGCCGTGACCACCAGGCAAGGCTCAGAGCCGCGCTTGACGACGATCTCGCCCACCCCGAAGCCCTGGCTCCCTGGCTGCATTGCGAGCGCAACCCCTACTGGCGCAAGCTCCACGAGCATATCGACGACAAGGCCATCTCCAGCTGGTGCGACGATCACGACCAGATCCTCAAGGCCCTGATGCGCAAGGATCCGCAGGCGGCCAAGCTGGCCATGTGGCAGCACCTGGAGAACACCAGGCAGATGCTCTTCCAGGCCACCATCTTCGATGACGAAATGGAGGATGACCGCTACCTCTTCTCCGAAAATCCCGTCGTTCATTTGACCCAGCCTTCCACTGCCAACGGCTAAGCTGTGTTCTTAAAGTGATGAAGATATAATCTCACATCTTCTCAACAGCTTAAGATCCATTCCGTGTCCCGCCGTTATCAGCTGACTGATGCACAATGGGGGCTTATCGAGCCCCAGTTTCCTTCTCGAAGCCTGATCGGGCGCCCTACCCGTGAACCGCGCCAAGTGCTCGATGGCATTCTCTGGATACTCCACACCGGAGCTCCTTGGCGAGACCTTCCAGAACGTTTCGGACCATGGAATTCGGTCTACAACACCTTCCGGCGTTGGCAGGATGCAGGCCGGATTGATGCCATTCTGGAAGCGCTGCAACTCAAGCTCAATGAAGAAGGGCTCATCGATTTCGACCTGTGGTGCCTGGACGGCTCCAATGTCAGAGCATCCAAAGATGCTGCCGGTGCACGTAAAAAAACACCTCAATGAATCAAGCCCTTGGCCGTTCGCGGGGAGGTTTCGGCAGCAAAATTCACTTGGTCACGGACGGTCATGGCTTACCACTGAGCTTCTGCCTGTCACCGGGGCAATCAGCAGAAATCAGCTATGCAACAAGCGCGTTGGCCATGGCGAGGATACCAACGTCATCAGGTCGCTACCGAACACGGCCAGCGCATCTTGCCGCAGACAAGGCCTATAGCAGCAAAGCCTTTCGAGCCGAGCTACGGCGGAGAAGGATAAAAGCGGTCATTCCGCAACGCAGCGACCAGCAACGCCGCCATAAGGGGCGTCCATTGGTACTGGACAAGGTGCATTACCGCAGGCGCAATGTCGTGGAGCGGTGCTTCGGTTGGTTGAAGAAGTTTCGCCGGTTTTCAACGAGATATGAAAAGCTAGGGAAGGTGCGAATAAGTCATATGGCACGAGAGCATTTACTGGTAACCCATTGATATTAAATGACTAAAATTTTCATTTTTTGTTCGTGGGATACTTGTTCGCACTTTCCCCAGCTCATGAGCTACATGATTGCCCAAGAGATGCGTGCCCGGATGCCGGCCCGCATCGTCAAACCTGAATCCTTCCGCAAACCCAAGCACTGGATGGCCAACTGATGATCAACGCCCAACCCAAGGCCCCTGAAAAAGGCGGCCTCGATACCCCGCGCCTGCTCAAACTGATGAGCGATATCAACGGCCAGCCGGACTGGCGAAGCCTTGCCAATCGAGCTTGCGCTTACTACGACAACGACCAACTGCCACCTGCGGTAAAAAAGGCACTCGATGAACGCGGGCAGCCCATCACGATCCACAACCTCATCGCCCCGACTATCGACGGCGTGCTGGGGATGGAGGCCAAGAGCCGCACCGATCTGATGGTGATCGCCGATGACCACGACGACGAGCTGGAGCAGCTGGCGGAGGCCGTCAACGCTGAATATGCCGATATGTGCCGCCTGGGTGGACTGGACCGCGCCCGAGGCGAGGCGTATGGCGGCCAGATAAAGACCGGTGTGGGCTGGGTTGAGGTATGCCGCCGCGATGACCCGTTCGGCCCGCGCTACAAGTTCAGCAACGTCCACCGAGACGAGGTTTATTGGGACTGGCACAGCAGGGAGCCGGACCTAAGCGACTGCCGCTGGTTGATGCGCCGCCGCTGGGTCGATCTGGATGAGGCCAAGACCATGTTCCCGAGCAAGGCACAGGCGCTGCAGTGGGGCGTCAACGACTGGGAGGGGATGGTAAGCCTGACCGCCATCGAGGGGATGGATCCCAACCTAGTCAGTGCCTATGACGAGTGGAGTCAGTTCAGCGGCAAGGAGATAGAGTGGTGCAGCCGGGAGCGGGACCGGGTGCTGCTGCAAGTGGTCTACTACCGCACCTACACCATGCGTCAGGTGCTGAAGCTCGACTCAGGCCGGGCGTTGGAATACGACAAGACCAATCAACTGCATCTCGCTGCTGTGGCCATGGGGCGCGCCAAGCTGGAACGCTGCCCGGTGGCCGTGATCCGGGAATCCTGGTTCGTCGGCCCTCATCATCTGGTTGATCGACCCTGCTCTGCTCCCCACAACATGTACCCGCTGGTGCCGTTCTGGGGGTATCGCAAAGACCGCACCGGCGAACCCTATGGGCTGATTGCTCGAGCCATGCCGGCGCAGGACGAGGTGAACCTGCGGCGTATCAAGCTCACCTTCCTGCTGCAGGCCAAGCGCGTCATCATGGACAAGGACGCCACCAACATGAGCCGGGATCAGGTGCTGGAGCAAGTCGAGCGCCCCGATGGCTATATCGAGCTCAACCCTGACCGAGCCAACAAGACCAGCGTGAGCGATGCCTTCAAGGTAGAGCAGGACTTCAACGTGGCGGCCCAGCAGTTTCAGGTGATGCAGGACTCGGTGAAGCTGATCCAAGACACCATGGGGGTTTATGCCGCCTTCCTGGGCCAGGGCTCCACCGGACAATCTGGTGTGGCCATCAGCAACCTGGTGGAGCAGGGGGCAACCACGCTTTCCGAGATCAACGACAACTACCGGATGGGCTGCCAGCAAGTGGGGCAGTTGGCACTGGCATACCTGCTGGAAGACATGGCCAGCAAGCGCAACTACAAGGTGACAGTGAACCGGGATGACCCCCGCCGCCGCAAGGCCGTGGTGGTCAATGTGGAGCAGGAGGATGGCAAGCTCACCAATGATGTGACCCGGCTGCGGGCCCATATCGCACTGGCGCCGATCCAGCAGACTGCCGCCTACAAGCAACAACTGGCCGAGCGGATGACCCAGGCCATGTCCCAACTTCCGCCAGAGGCTGCAGGTGCCTGCTTTGACCTGCTGGTCGAGCTGATGGATGTACCGCGCAAGGCAGAGTTCGTGGAGCGGATCCGCAATGCCCTGAACATCCCGAAAGACCCGGACGAGATGAGCGACGAGGAACGCGCAGCCGCCGAGCAGCAAGCCCAGCAGGCCCAGATGCAGCAGGAGCTGGCCATGCGCGAGATGCAGGCCAAGCTGGCAGAGTTGGAAGGCAAGGCCGCCAAGTGGCAGGCAGAGGCCCAGCGCATCGCCAAGCTGACCGACTCTATCCGGTTCGAGGATGCCCTCAAGCAGGCCCAGACAGGCAAGACATTGCAGGAGATGGAGCAGTTGGCAGCAGAGAACGACCGACTCAAGCTCGAGTACGCGCAGATGCAGCAGCAAATCGTCCAGCACATCGAGGCACAGCTCGACAGCATCCAGTTGCCAAGTGGTCGCCGAGGCTTCTCTGATGGCGGTGATGTGATTGGACCAGGAACAAAAACGTCAGACAGTATTCCCGCAAATCTTTCGAATGGGGAAGTGGTGATAAACGCAGATGCCGCTGACATTGCTGGGCGTGAAAATCTGGCACAACTTAACAAGAGTGGGCTTGCTCGCCGAAAATCATACGGGAAGCGAGCCGATGGGACAGAAAAGGGGTCTGGATACTTCGGTGAGATTAAGCTGCCAGATGGCAATATTGCTACAGAGTATTCAGTTGGGGTGAATCTTGGGGGGAAGGAACTTGAAATACCAACCCTAGTTCCAACCCTATCCAAGGAAGAGATGTCACTGATGACGAATGACATCATTCCAAACGGCAAACAGGTGCCAAGACAAATCCTCCAGAAGGCTGTTGAACACGCAACAAAGCGGATGTCCATCGGACAGTCTCCGTTCGCCGATTAAATTTGATAGCAAGACTATTTCAGTGAGCGACTAACGCTATCAATGGGTTGTTGATTTATCAAACAGCCAGCGTTAGGATTTACCCATCATGGCCCAGTCTCTCGAGATTGGGCCTTTTTCATTTCCAGACCCGGCCATTGTGCCGGGTTTTTTATTTGGAACGGGCCATGACCGACCAGCAACACCTTGATGCCGAGATGGAACGAGATATTCAGGCGCTCGAACTGACCGCCCCGCGCGTTACCCCTGAACAGATCGATGCGCTGATGCGTGGCGTTCGCTATGAGGTTCAGGTTGTTCCCGGTACCACAACCACGCTGGCTACCGCCATTGCTGCCAACGGCTTCACCCTGGCCATCGGCATGACCACCTGTGCGGACCCGGCCAACTTCAACGCCGAGTTTGGCGCCAAGTACGCCATCAAGGATGCCGAAGCCAAGGCCCGCCAAGAGCTGTGGAAGCTGGAAGGCTGGCGGCTCAAGTGCCATTTAGCGAATCTTTAGCGATAGACGGCAACCCTTGCCCGCGTTGTGCGGGCTTTTTTATGCCCAGCCCCAGCCGGGGAGCGCTTTTACCGAGAGCCTTCCCCCGCTTGGGCAGCGATACCACCCACTGAAAACCCACGAGGACAACCATGGATAAGAACATCGACAACCTGACCGGCACTGAGAGCCTGGACGAACTGGAAGCCATGCTGGAAGCGATCGAGCGTGAGCCCGATGGCGAGCTGGATGATGGCACTGGCACCGAGCAAACGGACGTACAACCCGCGCCGTCGGCGGGCGAGGTGGCAGCCGGTAACGAACAGGGCAGTACCGAGCAGGGCGGTGAAGGGGTCGCGGAGCCTGAGAAGGTGATCCTGGCCAAGAGCGGTCAACACACCATCCCGTATGAAGTGCTGGAGCAGGCACGCAATGAAGCCAAGCAACTGCGTGAGCAGCTCGCTCAGTCGCAGCAGGCCCAAGCCGAACGGGACAAGCTGGCCGCCGTGTTAGAGCAGAACGGCATTGAGCTGGACACCAGCGATCCCGATAGCATCGATGTCGCTGCTATTGAGGAACTGGCCCAGGACTACCCCGACCTTGGCAAGCCGCTGGCGGCCATCGCCCGCAAGTTGCAGAAGTTGGAGCAGCCCGCCCAACCCGCTATCAACCCGGTACAGGCCGCACTGCAGGCGGTACCTGATCTGGTGAGCTGGCGGGAAAAGGACCAGGACCGTTTCGACTTCGCCATCATCGTCGATGAAAAGCTCCAGGCTGATCCCGCGTGGCAAGGCAAGTCGCTGGATGAGCGATTCGCAGAGGCGGCGCGCCGCACCAAGCTGGCCTTTGGTGATGAGGTTATTCCTCCCACCAAGGCACCCGGCAAGGAGGCGGATAAGCCTGCCGATTTCATCCCGTCCAGCCCTTCGGCACTCGGCCAGACCCATCATGCCGCCCCCACTGGAGTGGAGCGCTTTGGCGCCATGTCTCAGACCGAGCTTATCGGCGAGATGGGCGCCATGACGGACGCCCAAATGGAGGCGCTGCTGGAGCAGGCCGGGTACTAACCCACCACCCATTTCAATAAGCCAACCCCGACCACTGTGTCGGGGTTTTTGTTTTCATGTAGGAGAGGACCATGACCCAAGTCACCTCGGCGCAAGCCAACAAGATTTTGCAGGCCGCACTGTTTACGGCGGCCAACCGTTCTCACTCGCTGGTGAACATGCTGACCGAAGAGGCCCCCAAGGGTGCCAAGGTCAACGGCGGCAAACAGACCAGCGCCGGCGCACCAGTGGTGCGCATCACCGACCTGGCCAAGGTTGCGGGCGACACCGTTGATATGCAGCTGTTCCATCAGCTCTCTGGCCGCCCGACCATGGGTGACAAGAAGCTGGATGGGCGCCTCGAGTCCCTGTCCTTCGCTGACTTCGGTCTTAAGGTCAATCAGACCCGTCACGGCGTTGATGCTGGCGGCAAAATGAGCCAGTCCCGCACCAAGCACGACCTGATCAAGACCGCCCGCGTGCTGCTGGGTGATGGCTACTACGGTCGCCTGGTTGATCAGCGCGGCTTTGCCCAGCTGGCAGGTGCCCGAGGCGACTACTCCGCGACCGATATCATTCTGCCGCTGGCGGATGACCCGGAATTTGCCGACATCATGATCAACCCGCTGACTGCGCCAACCTACGAGCGCCACTTCTTCGGTGGTGATGCGACCAGCTTCGAAGGCATCGACGCGGCTGACCGCTTCAATCTGGGTTGCGTGGACAACATGTCGCTGTTCCTGTCCGAGATGGCCAACCCCATCCAGCCGATCCGCATGGTCTCCGACCCGTCCGGTGGCGAGCCGCTTTACGTGCTCTATGTCACCCCGCGCCAGTGGCACGACTTCTACACCTCAACCTCCGGCAAGGACTGGCAGGCGATGCTGTCGGCCTCAATTGAGCGCAGCAAGGGATGGAACCACCCCATCTTCCGCGGTGAAGGTGCGATGTGGCGCGGCATCCTGGTCAAGCCCTACAAGGGCATGCCGATCCGCTTCAACCAGGGCAGCGCCGTCAAGGTGTGCGCAGCCAACTCAGCAACCGGTGCGGAAGTGGACAAGGTTGCTGGTACCACCATCGACCGCGCCGTGCTGCTGGGCGGTCAGGCGCTGGCCAACGCCTTCGGCTCTGGCGAGCAGGGCGGCTCCTTCGGCATGCACGAAGAGAAAACCGACCACGGCAACAGCACAGAGATCTCCATCAGCTGGGTATCCGGCCTGCAGAAGATCCGCTTCAAGCAGCGCAACGGCAACATTCAGGACCATGGCTGCATGGTGTTGGATACCGCCGTCAGCGCCGTCGGCCGCTAAGCCACCCACCCGCGCGAGGGGGTTGATGCCCCCTCCTGTTTAAATCTGACCAGACAAGGAGCCATATCATGGCCAAAACTACCCTGCTCGCCCGAGCGTACCGCTGGTTTGTCGGTTCGTTCGGCAACCTCTCTATCTCTCCGACCCTGGTGGCCAAGCTGGCGGCAGTGCCCTCCGGCGACGTCATTGCCTTTGGTGACAAGGTGGAGCCCAACCTGAAAGTGGTGGGTGTGACGATGTTCAGCACTGCGCTGGGCGCGAGTACCACGCTGACCGTCAAGATTGGCGATACCACCATCATCAACGCCGAGAGTACGGTGGGGACGGTATCCAAGTATTTCCCGGTGGACGATCTGATGACGCTGCCCGACCAGGAGATCACCCTCACCGTCGGCGGCGGCGCTGCGACGGGCACCGTCAAGCTCAAGCTGCATTACGAGGTAGTCGGCAACCTGTAAGGCTGCCGATCACTGTCCGCCCGGCCCTGTGCCGGGCTTTTTCGTTTCTAAATAGGAGTCATCGCCATGAGCGACAAGATTGCCGTGGTTTACATCGGCGACAAGCCGAGCAAGAAAGACACGGTCACCGGCAGCCGCCTGGTCTTCCCGCGCCATACCGCAGTGGATGTGGAGAGTCACATCGCCATGCAACTGCTGGAGTTCCCGAGCGTCTGGATCCGCCATGAGGCACTGGCTGGCGAACTGGAGCGGCAGGAGGTCACTGCCCAGGCTGCTGCCGACGAGCAGGCGCGCCTCGCCGCTGAAGCTGCACGCCTGGCCGAAGAGCAGAGCATGGTGGTCGGTGAGCGTGACCTGGCCAAGATGACCTCTGCCCAACTGGCCACCTTGGTGGAGGGGGAAGACCTGGATATCGAGCCGCAGGGCCCGCAGGAGAAAGTGCCCGATTACCGGGTGCGCGTGCGTGACGCCCTGAAGGCCAAGCTGGCAGAGCAGGGGGAATAGCATGCAGATGGTGTCGCGTGAGCAGTTCCTGCCCACTGTCAGGCTGCACATCACCGGCCCGCTCGAAGTCATGCTGGGTGAGGCCGTCACAGAGGCGGCCATCACGTTCTGCCGGGAGTCGGCCTTGCTGACCCTTGACCGACTACTGCCAAGCGCGTCAGCCGGCAGCCTGGTGGAGGTCTGCAACATCAGCGGGATGACATCGTGCAATGTGCTGCACCTGACCGGAGAAGGGGGCGCGCCATTTGTCAGCGGGCAAGACTTCTTCGCCATGTCGGCCAATGAGCTGAGCATCCTGACTGATCTCAGCGATGCGCGGATCTGGTATGTGGCTGCCCCGGTCAAGAACGCCACCGAGCTCCCAGCCCAGCTCTACCACGATCACGCCGATGCCATTGCCCATGGCGTCGCAGCCTTGCTCTATGCCCAGCCAGACCGCCCTTGGTCTGACCCTAAGCGGGCAGGATACCACCGGACTGAGTTTGTCGAAGGTTGGCGTCGCGCTGGCCGGTTCCGCAAAGAGCACAGCGCCCCGACCCAAGTCGAATTCCACAACCCGCCCCGCAAACACACTTTTTTCTAAAGGACTCCACACATGGCAACCGTTACCGTTGACTCGATCTTGAAGCGGGTAAATACCCTGCTCAACGATCGCACCTGGGTTCGTTGGCCCAAGCAGGAGCTGCTGGACTACTACAACGATGCTGCCAAAGCGATCGTGTTGATGCGTCCTGACGCCCACACCAAGAACGTGCAGTTCAACTGCGCAGCCGGCACCAAGCAGAGCCTGCCTGCAGATGCCCTGCGGCTGATCGAGGTGCTGCGCAATGCCGACGGCAAAGTGATCCGCTTCGTACCGCGCCGCGCCCTCGATGACAGTTACCCGGACTGGCATGCCGGCAAGGATGGCACCAGTGTGGCGGCCTACACCTACGACGACCGCGATCCCAAGAACTTCTATCTCTACCCAGGCCCCGCCGCCGCGGTGAAAGTGGATGTGATCTACTCCGTGGCGCCGCAATCCAAGGTGCTGACGGATGTGGAGAATGCTGGCACGCCGGCACTGGCCGATCTGGATGACATTTACATCAACCCGCTGATCGACTTCATCATGTACCGGGCCTTCTCGAAGGACTCCGAATACAGCGCCAACTCCAATCGGGCGATCGGCCACTACAACGCCTACCTGCAGCAACTGGGTGAAAAGACCCAGGTTGATACTAACTTGGAGCAGCGCAAGTCCGAAGGCTTCTCCCGCGTGACCGGGCAGTAAGGGGGCAGCATGGCTGGAGTGTGGAAGCGTGACGGCACGGTGGCCGTCACCAATGGTAACAAGAAGGTGACCGGTACCGGGACCACCTTCGCAGACACCAAGAACGGGGTGGCCAAGGGCCACCTTTTTTGCATCACCAGTGGTACCTCGGTGGATTTCTACGAGGTGGACTACGTGGTGTCCAACACGGAGCTGTATCTGGTGCAGGCCTACCGTGGCGTTACTGCCACGGGCAAAGCCTACGAGATCATCACGACTTTCTCGGATTCCGTCCCTGAGTTCGCCCGCCGACTGACCGCCACACTGAGTGCCTATCAGCAGCAGAGCGATGCTTTTCAGGCGCTGCTGACGAGCACTGCCACCACTGTTGAGGTGACTGCACCGGATGGAACCAAGCAAACACTGATCCCGTGGAAGCGTGTGACCAGTGAAGGGGAGGGCCAGGCGGCCCGCGCCAAGGTCGAGGCAGATCGATCCAAGGCCGAAGCGGATCGCGCCGCTGCGGCCGCCAATGCCACGGCCGAAGCCGGGACCGGCTCGCTGATGCGCGTGGGCGGCCCCGCAATCCTTGACTCGGAGCGTTACTCTCTGGAGCGGGCAACCGGCGGCAGCCAGACCATCATTCGCGACAGCGCTGGCAACGCCAATGCTATGTTCGTGCTGCCGCGCTTCAGCTACGCCGACCTGGGCATGACTGCCGATATGGGCACTGGCGATGTGACGGCGTTCGATTTTGGCAGCGGCAGCATCAAGAGCGAGATATTCATCGGCGCCTATCTTGCGTCCGGCTCCGGCGCTGTCAGCGCGCCGCGGCAAGACCCGCGAGCATCACTAGATCATACCGCAGCCCGCGCCGCTTGTGCAGCGAAGGGGGCGGGGTGGCACTTGATGACCGCTCACGAGTGGGCGGCCATTGCACTCTGGTGCATGGCCAACGGCTACGAGCCAATCGGAAACACCAACTGGGGGCGCAGTCATGCCAAGACGTGGATTGTTGGCGACCGGGCCGACAACCGGGCACCTGGCGATGGCGCCGGTACGGGGCGGACGCAAACGGGCTCGATGGGCGCGGAGGCGACACATAACCGCACGCCCATCGGCATAGCGGACCTGGTAGGCAACGTCTGGGAGTGGCAGGACGGGCTGCTGCTGCAAGACGGCCGCTTCAAGCTGTCTGCCTTTAACGCCCAGGCAGAGGCCGCCTGGGCCTTTACCGATGCCTACCTCGATGCCTCATCCCCCACGGGGGGTAGCCCAATCCTCTCCAATGCCATCACCAATCGGCTCGGCGCCATCGGCGATAATGCCAACGCGGGCAACTCCGCAACCAGCGACTGGCGGGTCATGGCCAAGGCGGGGGGCTATGTGTCCAATCAGGCGCTCAGGCGCCTGCTTATCGAGCCGGCCACTATCCTGCCACAGGGGCGGCTCTATATGCGCAACTTCGGCGAGCGACTCCCGTTTCGTGGCGGCTATTGGAACGGCGGGGCCGGCGCTGGCCTGGCTGCGCTCTATCTGAGCCATTCCCGCGCGCACGCGAACACGGACATTGGGTTTCGCCCCGCCTTTGCCTGAGCCTTGCGCCTTGGGTTTTGTTGGCGCCACGGTAGTGGCGCTTAATCGGTTGAGGATGCCATGGATAAACAACCGCTCGTTATCGAGCAGCGGATCCGCGACATGATGCAGTATGGGCACATCGCCCTGCGCCAGTTTCCGAAGTCAGAGAAGCATGTGTTGGCGGCCGAGATCAGGACCAGCATGTTGACGCTATTGCGCCTCGTCATTACGGCGGCGAAGCGCTATCACAAGAAGACCACGCTCACCGATCTCGATGTCGAACTGGCGGTGTTGCAAAATCAGATCAGGCTGGCCAAAGACCTGACCTATCTACCCATCAACAAATATCAGCACTGGAGCGGTCTCAATCTCGAGACCGTCAGGGTGATCGGCGGCTGCGATGCAGTCTGTTTAACATTTCGAGCGGGGCAAATAGATGAGCTACTTATATGACGGAGAAACGCATGACAACTACGATCCCGCCTTTATGGCGGAGCTGGGAATGAGTGAGGAGGTCATAGACTCCGTGCTCGCCCAGCACAACTATGAGCTGACAGAGGGGCAACTGGCGCGCCGCCAGCGCGCCTACGTGGCGGAGTCCGACCCCCTTTTCTTGGAGTGGCAATACGACAAGACAGCAGCGGCCGAGCAGGCATGGCGCGACAAGGTGGCGGAGATCAAGCTGCGCTACCCGGTGGCCCGTGGGGCGGAAGAGTGATCGTCCGTCTCGAGCCCATCACGGCGAGCGTGGTCGCCGTGATGGGCTGGGCATGGAATACCGCCACGGCCGCGCCCCTGCGCCGAGGTGCTGCAGCCAGCCAAGTGAGCCTTGCCTCCTGGCGCTGTCAGCGTTAGGATTTACCCATCATGGCCCTGCTCTCCCGAGCGGGGCTTTTTCGTTTCTGCCTCTCTGAGATCCCCATGCCTGTACTCGATATCGTCACCATGCGAGGGACTATGCCGCGCGTGGAGCCCCATCTTTTGTCTGATGAGGTCGCGGTGATTGCTCGCGACTGCCATTTTGACCATGGCGTCATCTCGCCTCTTGAGGATGACTCCAGCACAGGTATGGAATTGCCCACCGTACCTATCACCCTTTTTCGCTATGGCCAGCACTGGTTTGCCTGGAACAAGGCGGTGGAGGCCATTCGCTCCCCGATTGCCCAAGACCAGTATGGCCGGGTTTACTACACGGATGGTGAGTATCCCAAGGTGACCCATGCCCAGATAGCCACAGGCGGCAGCAACAGGCCGACGGCATGGTATCGACTAGGTATTCCAGCCCCAGGTGTTCCGGTCGGGGTTGGCACCATCACCCCACCTGTTGGTGGTGTGGATGATGACCTGACAGATGACGAAACCCGCTTCTACGTGGATACCTTCGTTACTGCGATGGGTGAGGAGGGGCCCCCGGGCCCTGTCAGCGGAAAGGTGAATATCGGGATCCCCGGGTCATCCGTCACCTTGATGCTGAGCCCACCGACAACCCAGAACAGTAACATCACCAAGCGCCGGATATATCGGTCGGTGTCAGGTGGCGGCCTTGCCGATTACCTGTTGGTCGCCGAGCTGCCCATTGCCCAAGCATCGTTTGTCGATATCCGGGAGGATGGGGAGCTGGGCGCTGTGCTGGAGACCTACGACTACACCATGCCGCCGGATGGCATGCGTGGCTTGTGTCAAATGGCGAATGGCATGTGTGCGGGGTTTGCTGGCAACTCCCTCTACCTGTGCGAGCCTTACCTTCCCTACGCCTGGCCGGAGAAGTACCGGCTGACCACTGAGCACGACATTGTGGCGATCGCTGCCATCGATACCACCTTGGTGATCGGGACCAAGGGATACCCCTATCTTGCCCAGGGTGTGAGCCCGGCATCGGTGACCACCCAGAAGCTGAGCCAACTGCCGCAGTCCTGTGTCAGTGGTCGCTCGATGGTGGCTATGGATGGCGTCGTGCTCTATGCCTCCCCGGACGGGCTGGTCGGCATCGGCGCCAACGGTGGGCAGGTGGTGACCGAGCAGGTCATCACCAGCAAGCAGTGGCGCGCCATGAAGCCCGAGACCATGCGGGCATGGCACCACGAGGGAAAATATGTGGCCATGACCGACACCCACGCATTCATCTTTGACCCGAAAAGTGGCGACTTGCGTGAGCTGATGAACCGGTGGGAGGCGGCTGTATCCGATATGGAGAGCGATTCACTCTACATTGCCAAGGGGCGCAGCTTGCAGGTATGGCGGGGCGGGAGCGCTAGCAATGGCCAATTCATCTGGCGGTCGAAGCTCTTCATGGTGCCAGAGGGAACGTCTTTCAATTGCTGCCGGGTGTTGGCTCAGGATGTTGGCTTGGTCGGGATCAAGTTGTTCGTTGACGGGGAGCAGGTGATGGAGCTGTCCCCTGGCAACCTGGTGCCCGGGGCGTTCAGGTTGCCCCCTGTGCGTGGCCGGTTCTGGCAGATAGAGGTCTTCGGTACCTCGGTGGTGAGCCGCATCACTCTGGCGAGCAGCATGGCGGAGATGGTGATCTGATGGCCAAGAAACCCGCATATCGCGCCGGCCGTGACCAGGCCGCAACAGCCGAGAACGTGGAGCTGCTCACCGGTCAGCGTGGCGATCGCCTCGATAAAGCCGTGACCTTCAGGGAGCTGTCAGCCCTGGGGTTGTCCACGCTGCGCCCCGGTGCGGGTGGCGTGTACGTCCCCGGCAAGAACCCGGACCTTTTCCCTGCGGGCCAGATGGAGTTTCCCCACGCCCCGGTCAACGTGATCGCCAATGGCGCGTTTCACACGGTCTTGGTGGAGTGGGATCCGCCGCGGTACCGGGGGCATGCTCACGCCGAGATCTGGCGAGCTGAGAGTGACAACCAAGCCGAGGCCACCCTGGTGGGGACCTCTTCGGCCAATCTCTTCTCTGACGCCATTGGCAAGGGCGCCAAATTTTACTACTGGGTGCGCTTTGTCAACGGCAAGGATGACAGGGGGCCCTTCCAGGGTGTGCAGGGAGTTGAGGCTGAAACCAGCCGGGAAGTGCAGGACATTCTCGACGAACTGCAGGGGAAAATAGAGGAGAGCCACCTGGCCCAGACGCTGCTTGGGCCAATAGAGCAAGTCCCCCAACTCCAGCTCGACATTGCGATCCTGAAGCCTAAGGTTGATGAAATCGAGGTCATGCGCCCCAAGGTCAATGAGATCGATCTCATTCTCCACAAGGTGGATGAGATCGAGGTCATTCTCCCCAAGATTGATGAAATCGAGGTGATTCGCCCCAAGGTTGCCGCCATCGAGGACAAGATCCCCGGCATCGAGCAGGAGCTGGCCGGGCTGGATGAGCGCCAGAAGGTAGCGCAAGAGCTGCTGGATGATGCCCAGCAGCAGCTTGGGATGTCGAGCATTGAGCTTGGTCTGGTGCAGGACCGCCTCAATGCCAAGCTGGACAAGTACAAAGGCGACCTTGACTCGTTCCGGGATGCCGTATTTGTCATCGACCCAGAAAACGGCAGCATGACCATGGATGCGGTCAATGCGGTGCGGGAGGAGATGCGGACTTCTATCACTGAAGTCCATCTGGGGCTCGATGCCGTCGCCGGCCAGATCGACAGCAAGGCCGACAATGTAACCGTGGATAGCCAGGGCTCGCGTCTCACTGAAGCGGAGCAGCGCATTAATGGTCTGGATGCCAGTCTGAGTCAAACGGTCACCAAGGGGGAGTTCACTGACGAACAACAGCGAGTCACCCAGATTGGGCAGGAGCTAAACGCAACAAAAGGGGAGTTGACCCAGAAGGCCGCCCAGCAAGAGGTGGATGAGCATGGCCAGAGGCTGGCCAACGCAGAAAGCAAGCTGACGGTGCATGCTGAAGCTCTATCCACCCAGGCCCAGCGCATCGATGGCCTACAGGCGACCGTCAGCAGTAGCAGCGAAGAACTGGATGCCAGGATCACTGAGTTGGCTCGAGTGACAGCTGACGCCGATGGCGTCGCCGCCCAGCGCATCGATGGCCTGCAGGCCACTATCAGCAGCAGTGATGAAGAGCTGAACGCCAAGATCACCGAGCTGGCGCGCGTGACAGCTGACGCCGATGGCGTTGCCGCCCAGCGAGTCAGCGGACTGGAGGTGAGGGCCAGCGAGGCGGAGGGCAAGATCCTAGCGCTGGAGGAGGTTATCGAGTCGGAGGGCGGGATCACTGCTGGGCGGTTTGATGAAATTCAGGTCGAGATTGAACTGGCAAAGGATAAGGCGGAGGGGGCTGCCGATGTCGGCCAGGCTGCCATTGATGCCGCGCTGGCCGGTGATGAGCGGGATAGGGAAAATCGCAGCGCATTTGGCACCATTCGCACCCAGCAGCAGGTGATCGTGGATGAGCAGTCTGCTCAAGCCAAGCGCATCACCGATATGAACGTCAAATTTGAGGGGAGGGATGCTAACACCCAGGCACGGATCAGCGGCGTGGAGGAAGTTATTGCCAACGCCGGTAGCGCGCTGGCCCAGCGCATCGACGACCTGAGCGCCTCGACAGACACAGCCCTTGATGAGACGACCGCCACCATCAAGGCACTGGAGAAAGTATCGAGCGACGCTGACGCTGCGCTTGCACTGAGCCAGGATCAGATGCGCGTCGAGATGACCGAGGCTGATAACTCGCTGAGTGCGGATATCGCCAGTGAGTCTGAGGCCAGGCTCACCGCCGATGAGGCCATTTCGAGGCGAATTGTCGAAGTGGAGGCGCAGTTCAGCAGCGACCTCGAGGATACGAATGCGAGGCTTGCGACGGAGGAGCTGACCCGGGCGAGCCAGGGGGAAGCGCTCGCCCAGCAGATCAGCACTGTAGATGCTGCTTTCAAGGCCGCGGATACAGAGCTGTCTGCCTCCCTCGCTGAGTCGAGCAAGGCCCTGGCAGATGCCAAGCAGGCACTGGGGGAGCGTATCAGCACCATCGATGTGACGGTCGAGGAGAACGCGGCCAGCATCACCGAGCTGCAGCGAGTCGTGGTGAGCAATGAGGAGTCGCTGAGCCAACGCCAGGACAAACTGGAGTCAGAGGTAGATATCGGCGCCGCCAGCCTGGTCGAAGGCGCCCTAGCCGGAGATGAGCGTGACCGGGAGAACCGGAAAGCTCGCGGCGTCATTCTCCAGCAGCAGAGCACGCTGGCGAATCAGCAGGAGGCGCAGGCCAGGACAGTTGAGCAACTGACCGCAGAGTTTGATGCCGAAACGGCAGATCTGAAGGCGCAGATCACCAATGAGCAGTTGGTTAGGGCGACGGCTGATGAGGCGCTGTCACAGCGGATCAGTGTTGTTGATGCCGAGTTCAAGGCGGCCAATGCGGATACCAATGCCGTTATCAGCGCACTTGAACAATCGAACGCATCGGCAAACGAAGCACTGTCTCTTCGCCAGAATCAACTGGCTGCCGCACTTTCTGATGCTACTGCTGAGCTTGTCGCAAACATCACTAGCGAGGAGTCGGCCCGGGTCACCGCTGATGAGGCGATATCGAAACGGGTAAGCGAGGTGGAAGCCCATTTTGGCGGCGAGCTTGAGGTGTCCAACGCAAGGATTGCGGCCGAGGAGCTGGCTCGGGCAACAAAAGATGAGGCGCTTGCCCAACAGATTAGCACTGTAGATGCTGCGTTCAAGGCCGCCGATGCGGCGCTGTCTGCCTCCCTCTCCGAGTCGAGCAAGGCCCTGGCAGATGCAGACCGAGCGCTTGGTGAACGGATCAGCACCCTTGATGTGACGGTCGGAGAGAACTCGGCCAGCATCACCGAGCTCCGGCAGGCCGTGGTGAGCAATGAGGAGTCGCTCAGCCAACGCCAAGACAAGATGGAGTCGGAGATCGGTATAGGTGCCATCAGCCAGGTTGAAGGTGCCCTGACCGGGGATGAACGCGACCGGGAGAACCGAAAGGCTCGCGGTGTCATTCTCCAGCAGCAGAGCACGCTGGCGAATCAACAGGAGGCGCAAGCCAGGACTGTTGAGCAACTGACCGCTGAGTTTGATGCTGAGAATGCGGAGATCAGGGCGCAGATCACCAATGAGCAGTTGGTTCGATCAACGGCAGATGAAGCCCTGGCACAGAAGACATCTGTGCTTGAGGCGCAAATCGAAGGGGTGAATCAATCCCTCTCCGCCAGTATTGCCGAGGTGAGCAGGGTCAGCGCTGATGCTGATGCCGCCATGACCGAGAAGCTGAATCAGCAACAGTCCACAATGCAAACGGCGGATGCTGAGCTTTCTAGTCGCATCAATGAAGAGGCAACCACCCGGGCTGATGCCGTCGAGTCGCTGGCCAGTCAGATCCAACAGGTAACGGCAAGCTATCAGCAGGGGGATCAGGCGCTCACCAGCCAAATCACAGCCGAGACGGCCGCCCGTGCCGATGCGATGCAAGCCCTCGGAAGTCAGATTAATACAGTGTCTGCCGTTGCGGGCAGCAAGAATAAAACGTTCTTTCAAGCAACGGCCCCCGGGTCTGGGATGGGGACTGGCGACCTGTGGTTTGATACTGCCAGCAATAACCGGCCATACCGTTACAGCGGTACTGCCTGGATAGCCACCGACGACCCCCGGATTGCTGCCAATGCGGCCTCCATTCAGACCCAGAGCCAGGCGATTGCCAACTTGCAAAATGGGGCCCAGGCAATGTGGACGGCGAAAGCCAGCGCGGGCCAGATCACCGCCGGGATCGGCCTGGTTGCCAAGTCGGACGGCACCAGCCAGGTCATGGTGTCAGCCAGTCAGTTTTTTGTGTTCAACCCGAACAGCCCAAGCACCACCGCACCACTGTTTGCCATCGACAACGGCCAGGCTGTCATTGCGGAGGCCATCATCCGCAAGGCCACCATCCAGATCCTGACCTCAGAGAAGCTCACCGCCGATTATGTGAAGGCTGGTGTCAGCATAAGCTCGCCGTTGATCAGCGGCGGTCAGATCGATATGGGCAACGCCTTTATGGCTGGCGGCGCCGCTGGGTTCGGGAAGGGAGGGCCATATGGTGGGTGGGGGTGGAGCTGGCACACGATAATTTATGCCGATGGCGGTATCTACACCGATCGACTTTACGCATCAAATGGGTCATTCACTGGAACAGTCAACGCCAATGCAGGCACATTCCACAATGTCACCATCGAAGAAACCTGCGATGTGAAAGGCACTGTCTATGCCAACAAGATTGTTGGGGATGTGCTGAGCGCTAAGGTTGTCAGTGCGAACTCAACAGACAGCGCAGGGAGTGGTCATGTAGTGGCATCGGCGTCCGTAAAAGGTTCGAGGACTCATGCCGCAAACTTGTATTGTCTTGGGGTGACAGTTGAGGTGTATGCGTCGGGTGGTTACCAGTCAGGGGGTAATGACCAGGATGTGCCGGCGACCATATCAGGTCGTCTTGTCCTGAAAAACACAGCTGGAAGCATCATTGCGACAGCCCCATTCAAGGCAAGCTCTGGGAGCAGAAGCTCGATGGACGCAATTAGCCAATCGATAACGATCCAAGGTGGGTTTAACGCAGGCACTGGTGCGGCCTCCATCTCCGTTGCGGTCATTATTGATTCTCAGTCTGCATCATACGGCGGCAGTGCCGGGGTCAGGGTTCAGGCTCAAAGCGTAGCCTTCTGCCTCCTCCCAACAGGGAGCCAATTCGACTGATGAGAGCTGTCATTCACCGAATAGGCAAGTCGGTTGGCGAGCCAGCCCTTCCGATGAAAATAGCCAGCGCCTGCCGTCAAAAGCAGGCGTTTTTGTTCTTGCGTGGTGATGACGGGTTTGTGCTCAAGCCGCTGGCCGAAGATGGCGTGATCGGCGTCCTGGTTTGGGTGGGGTGGGGGGATGGTGGGGCACCTGAGCGGCACCTGCCGGAAGTGAAGCGCCTGGCACGCCTGATAGGCGCACGCTGGTTGCGCTTCCACTCGGTGCGCAAGGGGTGGCTCAAGGTCGCACCAAGAATGGGATGGGTACGTCAGCCGGATGATGCTGATGGGCTCTATGTGTTTCAGATCAACTTGTGAGGTGAGCGATGGGCAAGGGTGGCTCGAACGAAATTCAGGAGACCGAGGCCCAGAAGGCCGCGGCCAGTGTGGCCATGGAGCAGTGGGGTCTCTACAAGAACGACCTGCAGAAGTACGAGGACATCTTCATGGAGAAGGTGGATGACCTCAACAGCGAGGGGGAGTTCGACAAACTGGCTGGCACGGCAGCGCTTGGCACTGCTCAATCCTTTGGTGAGGCGCGCGCCGGGCTGGCTGACTCCATGGCTGCCAGTGGAGTAGATCCAACCAGCGGCAGGTACCAGGAGGCGATGGAAGGACTGGCAACGGACCAAGCCCTGAGTCAGACCGATACCACTAACCGCGCACAGTCCAGCCAGCAGGACAAGCATGTTGCTGGGCTCAAGGATGTGGTGAGCATTGGCGCAGGGCAGAAGGCTGAATCGCTGGCTGGTATTGGCGATGTGGCCACGACCAGCCTGCGCAAGTCGGTGAATGATGCGCAGATCTCGTTCCAGAATCGACAGGCCACGGCCGGCATGGTGGGTACTGTGCTGGGGGCTGGGGCGTCGTATGGGCTGGCCAGCCTGAAAGCGCCGACGGTTACCAGCAACAGTGATGTTGCATCACATCTCGATAGCACCAAGACGCTCGCTGATAACCGCGTCTATAACCCCAACGCAAAAACGTATTTGGGAGGTAGGTAACCATGGGTTACGCCGCAGACACTTACGCCAAAATCACCCGAGAGCAGTACCAGGACTGGAAGACTCGTTTCTACCCCAAGCAGAAGGAGCTGATGGAGCTGGCCACCAATGGTCAGTTGTTACGGGATCAGCTTGGCCGGGTGGACGAGAACAACACCAACGCTCTGCGCTCCGCCCAGCAGGCCACGGCCAACCGCAATGCGCGAATGGGGCTGAGCACCAGTAGCAATGCCAACGATAACAGCCAAGGGCTGCGCATGGCGCTGATGACGGCCGGGACCGAGAACGGGTTGCGTGAGCAAGAGCAATCCCGCCAGATGGGTATTCTGACCGGTGCTGATGCTGGGCTGCGTGAAGCAATCAAAACAGGGGGTAAGGCCTGATGGGATACGGGATTCTGGATATTGGTGCCCAGACGCGCCAGCAGGGCATGGCTGGCCTACGAGATGCAGCCAATCGGGAAGGAGAGATGGAGGCAGCCAACAAGGGCCTCAAATCTGCTCGTAAGGCCCAAACCATGAGCGCCGTCGGGACTGGCGCAGCAGTTGGCACGATGGTGATGCCTGGCATCGGTACTGCGATTGGTGCGGGCGTAGGTTTTCTGGCAGACAGCTTGTTTTAAGGAGGCATGATGAGCGTATCGGGATTGGCGGAAGGTTTTCTGGCTGGCTTCAACACCATGGACCGTTATCAACGTGGCCAGAAAGAAGATGAGCGGATGGATAAGGCCATGAGCCTGCGTGATGCCATGTGGCAGAACGAGCAGGAGCGGCAGAAAGTGGCAGATGAGCGCTACCAGAGCGAGCTGGCGTACCGCGAGGGGCGCGATAAGCTGGCGGATGCCAGGTATGACAAGCAGGTCACCCTCACCGAGCGGCAGATGAAGGCGTCAGAGGCGCGAGCCGGTGCTGCTGAGCGGCGAGCGGCGGCACAGGAAGCTCGGCAGCAGCAGGAGTATGAGTGGCAAAAGACACTGCGGGACAAGCAGCTTTTCCAGCAGGAGAACCTGCCGATTATCCAGTCCGGCTGGCAGGCGGTGGCCGAGGGCAAAGACCCTGGCCAGCAGTTCTGGAACGTGGTGCGGGATCCGCGGGCTGGCTCCTTTAACCCGGAGCGCTACCTGCAGCAGGATTATGCCGAGGCGGGCAAGACTTTTGTCACCTACGCGGGCAACCTGGTGCGCCAGGCGCAAGATGGCAAACTTGACCCGACCACTCCCGAGGGGCATGCCGCCGTCAACAACCCTGACTTCATCAAGGCGGCCGGCACCCTCTACCAGGATGAAGTCAGTAAAGGGGTCGGCGACATTGACCCTGAGAGCGGCAAGACCATCACCGGCAAGCAGCTGAACAACATCATGATCACCCCGGACGGGCGTGGCGTAGTGTTGGGGGTGGAGGTCACCTATGACGATGGCAGTAAGGCCGTTCGTCCGGTCACCAATAACCGCACCTCGGCGCCTGACGATCAACCCAAGGTGATCCCCATCAACGACTTCCTGAAGCCAGCCTACCAGCGGGCGGCCCTGGCCAAGCACATGATCGGTAACGCCGACCAGCTGCGCGCATCGCTTGGCCTGACGGCAGGCCCGGATCAGGCGGGATACAAGAAGGCTGTTGCTGACCTTGAGAAGCAGCACGGCCAGAACCGCGCCCGGATCTCCTCCAGCAATGCGGAGGATAAAGACCTGCAGCTCGATGCGCTGGATGCCCAGCTTGAACAGAGCAAGGCGGCGCTGGCTGACACCTACGGCCTGACCACAAAAACGGATGAGCCAAAGCAGGAGGCGCCACTCAAGGCGTGGACCGGGGGCGATCCCGAGCGCCTTCAGTTCGTCAAGGAGGCCAACCAGCACGGTAAGCTGAGCGGTCTGCTGGATAACCCCACCAGGATGAACACCGCCTTTGAGATGTGGCGCCAGCAGGCAGCCAAGCAGAGGCAGGCTGAGCAGGCGGCTGTCACAGCCAATCGACTGCGAGACACCGAGGCCAACGCCTATCAGGCAATGAGCCTAGCCCAGGCCCGCCGATAGTTGCCTTTCACCCACCCCAGCGTTAGCATCTCTCCATCGTCGATCAGTCTGCATGCTGATCGCCCCATCTCAAAAGCCCCAAACGGTTCGCCGCTCGGGGCTTTTCTTTTGCTCGAAATCCGAGGACACCATGGACAAACCTGGACTGCGTGACGCCCTGCCACAGCCGCAACAATCTGACACCCGCAATGACCCTTTCTGGGGCAACCTGGATAGCAGCCTGTCTGCTGCCGCGGCTGCACCGCCCCAATCAGCCCAGCCGACTGCCAAGCGCGACCTTGATGTCGGTCTGGGTGATGTGGCGCGCGGGGTGGGTGCGGGCGCATTGGAGCTGGTCGGCGGCATTGGCGAGCTGGCAAGACAGGCCAGCAACTTCGGCAAGGAGAACGCTGGCAAGCAGGGTGGGGATTATCTGGAGCAGGCCCGGGCCAATATGGCCAACAAGCTGAGCCCTGTGCTGGATGCGGTTGCAGGCGCAGGTGACCTGGCCCAAGGGGGAGCTGAGTCGCTGACCGAGGGAATGAGCGCGGATGCCAAGGAGGCACTGGGGCGCCGGCTGGTAGATGAAACACCGGAAGGACGTTTGACCCTGGGGGATGGTGCAGGGGATATCGATGTCTGGGCCATGAAAATGGCGCAGGGGGTTGGCTCCATGCTGCCGACCCTGGCGGCGGGCGGCGTCACAGGATTGGCAGCCAAAGTCTCTATTGGCCGTGCGGTCACCGCATCCATGATCAAGCGTGGCGCGACCCAGGAGGTAGCCGAAGCGGTCGCCGCCAAGGCAGTATCCAAAATTGCCACCGGCGCCTCTGTGACCACCGGGGTGACCGGATCGGTGGGCAGTGCCGGGGTGAACGCCCGCGACACTGTGCTGGGAATGAGCTTTGACGAGCTGGCGGGCAGCGACACCTTCCGCCAGGCGTTCACTCGCATCGACCAGGATCAACAGACCGCCCATCTCTCTGATGAGGAAAAGCTGGGGCTGGCCCGTGAGGAAACGGCCAACTTGGCCAGCCGAGCCACTATGAGCGACGCCAAGGTGTGGGGAGCTGCCGCCATGGGTTCCATGATGGGCGACGCCATGCTGTTCAAGATGCTGGCTGGCAAGGCGGCCACCGGTGGAGTGCTGAAAGGTGCTGCCAAGGGGGCGGCAGGTGAGGGTATCAGCGAAACCCTGGAGGAGGGGGTGCAGCAATACGCCGTCAACGAATCCCTCAACGAGGTGGCCGCCGCTGATATCGACCCGATGAAGGGGGTCATGTCGAGCGCGATCGAGGGCGGCTTGATAGGGATGGGGGCAGGTGGTGCGGTAGGTGCTGTCGGTGGGGCGCGAGGCGGTAAGCATGCCAGCCAGGAAGATGGCGTTGGGACCGATCCGGTTGCAGAGCCTTCCGCGCCGGTGACGGAGGGCGCTGCTGGTCCGGCAGTGGATCCGAACTTTGCTTCTGTTCCACTGGAAGAAGGCGAGCAGGCGCCCTCCGCCTCGCAGGCCGAGGGGGAGCTGAATCCGCTCGGCCCCAGCGCAAGCCAGTTTGACGAGCTGCGTGATGTTCCCGCCTATCTGCGTCAAGACGATACCGCCGATCGCTACAAGGGGATGGCGGCTGATAGCGAGGTGCAGCGCGCCTTGGCGGGTGAGTTCGGCCAGACCGTGCAGGAGCTGGTTGCCTCCCAGATGAAGGCTGGCGATCAGGGCAAGAGCCTTTATGAGCGAGCTCAGGCTGGCGAGCTCGGGCTTGACCCGTTCGCAGGCAACAAGAGCGCCCAGCAGGTAGCCATGGAGAACCAGCGCCTAGCCCTGCCGCTCAAGGATGTGATCTTTGCGGGCGATGCCAATGCTAAACCCAAGGGGGAGGCAGTGGCCGCACCTGGGGATCACGATGACCAACAGGCTGGCCCCGGCCCGCAATTCCGAGGTGGTGAGCGTACCCGCTGGCAGAGCGGGCAGGAGGGGGATGTGTTGCCGCCAGAGGCATCTTCCACCAAGCCCGCTGGCGAGCTGCCGGGCGCGGTGATTGAGGGTGAGGCCCGCGAGGTGGGTAACGAGTTGCCGCACCGCAATGTGGTCTATGGCAATGACTTGCGCGCCGAGCAGCAACGGGCCGCCGATCTGGCCCGCCGTGAGCGCGAGCTGAACAACCAGCCCCTGCAGATCGGTCAGTCAGAGACCATCTTTGCCGGGGGCACACCGGGCGCTGACCCGCGCAATAGCGCCTATACCCCGCCCAGGCTGTCACGGGATCAGGTCGATACCAGCATGGGCGAGCAGTCCACCCGCGATCCGCGCAGCCCGGTGGCGCAGTCCATCGAGCAGGCAGGCAGCGCCACCGATTCGGTATTTGGCCCGCTCAAGTCGTTGCGCATCACCCGCAAAGGCAAGCCGTTCGCAACAGAGAAAGAGGCTGCCATGGCCAGCCGCAAGGGCCAGGAGATGCCGGTGCCGCTCAATGGCGGCGGCTTCGGGGTGGCCGAGATCGCCGAAGTCGAGCAGGTGAAGGCGGCTGCAACCACGCAATCAAGCGCCCCACAACTCGACGACATCAGTGTCACCAACCCGAATCAACCATCTGATCAGCCAGCTGCAAGCGTAAGCGCTGAAACAGTTCCGGCGCCGTCTGCCACCGCTGGCGAGGCCAGCCAACTAGCACCAGCCATCGATACCGGATACCGCGAGGTGATCCCCGTCAAGCAACCCAAGACAGAGGTGAGCAATGAGCCAGTTACCCCAGTACCTGCAATCAGCAGTGAAGGACAACGCGATCAGCCTGGCGCAGGCGAACCGGCTGCAGCAGGCGCTGGACCAGCCGTTGCCGGACTCACCGACCGAGCTGGATCCGGAGATCGGGCAGATCTCGCTGCGCCTGCACCTGTACCTGACGGACAGCAGCAAGATGACCCAACACTGACAGCCCCGGCCACAGATGCCGGGGCTGCTGTTTCTGGCCGTATTGGCGAGGAAGAGCTGCGAGATCGCGACCTGCTAAAAGAGCATGGCGGGCGCTGGAAGTATCGTTCTGCAGTAGGCGCAGGCTGGTTTACTGCCAACACCAAGGAGGCCGCCATTGAGCGTGCCGAGGAGGCATACCGCAAGGCAGTATCCAAAGGAGAGCCAGTGCCCACCAGGGATGAGCGGTTCGCACAATCTGAAACAATGCGTCAGGGCCAAGGTGTTAACCCGCCACCCCCCCGCACCTTGGACACCGATGGGCGCGCCAGCGACGGCAAGCCGATCAATGGCGGCGATACCTTTGCAACGTCGTCAGGCAGAACGACCACGCCGTATCCAAAGCAGAAAGGTGAAAAGTACGCATCACAATGGCTTATCAATAACGCCACCGAAGAGGCCAGGGCGCGCGGGGATAATTTTAACGCCCCCATATTTTCAGCCACCACGACAATGAAGAATGGCTCTCTTACCACGGCTGACCGGGATGGGATGCTGTCTTACCTGTTTGGCCAGCAGCCAGCCGTATTGCCGCCAATCACACGGCCACTGACCGCGCCAGCCAGCGCACCGGCTGACGGTTCTATGGTGTCGCGCATTACCCGCGCCATGGTGGACAAGTTGGGGGCGCTTGATGGGGCCACCGATGAACATATCGACCTCAAGGTCGGCAAGTTGCTCAACACCATGGATAAGACTGATGTGCTGGCCAGCTTCCCGGAATATCAAAACCGCCATGAGGACATTCCCACCTATCAGCGCTTTAAGTCCGCGTCCGACAAGATCACCAAAGAGTGGCTGATTGACGCTGCCAAGGCAAGACGTGATGGCACCGAGGCAGAGCCGGAGCCAACGGTCCAAGAGTCCAGCGAAGCGAGCCGCTATGACGGCACACCCAAGGGGCGCAAGGCATACGCCAAGCGGTTGCGCCTTGAGGCGGGGGCCAGCGAGATTGACCGCAACGAGCTGGATCGCGCCTACAGCCAGCAAAAGACCACTGCCAAAGCCAACACCGACGCACTGGATCGCGCCATTGATGCGCTGGAGCGCGGGGTTCGTCGCAGTGAGGGGTTGGAGGTGGTAGATGGTTATAAATTGTCATCCGACCATGTGCGCAAGATGAACAGTGAAGTCGCCGCCGATAACAGCATCGAGGCGCGCCGCTTCCGGTCGATGGTCGATAAATTCCTGTCTGGTAACATGTCGGCGGAAGATACAGGGGTGTTTGTGGCGGATTATGTGACGCTGAAATCCCGCCAGATGGCAGCCAACAAGCTGGCAAAGCCGTGGATAAAAGACCCGATTGAAACAATGATTGCAGCCTATTCACGGGTGAACAAAGAGCACAAAGAGAAGTGGCTGAAAAAGCGCCGCGAGGTGTACCGCTCTACCCTGGCCAAGGATGCCGAGTTTAAGGAAGGGGAGTTCTTGAGCTGGCACCAGACCATGCTGGCCAGTTACAAGGGCGCTTACGATGTGGATTACCTGATCCCCTCAGAAGAGGCGGAGTTCACCGCCCACACTGAGCGCTTGAGCAAGATAACCACCCAAGCCAAGGATGCCGTGATCGACTGGCGGCAAGCGACTCTGCATGATTACCTTAACGGCACCAATACCCTGTTTCGTGGCGAGATGGACTTTGCCGAGTTCAAGGCGATGGCGGAGGGGCTGCTTGCCAATGGCAAGGCGGTACTGGCCGAGCTGAACGGCATGAAGAAAGCCGATGTGCTGGACACCATGGGCTATTGGGGATCGGCGCGCTACAAGAACGAGAAGAAAGCGGAGGTCGTACAAGCCGCTTACGATCAGTTGTTGGGCAACCTGCGCTGGGCCGCCAACGGCGACAGCAACAGCATGAGCGAGGTGGTGTCGCTTGGCAGCAAGGCGCCACGCCTGACCATCGATCAGAAGGTGGCTGACGCGCTGGCGGGTCTGACCGCCGAGCGGTATCAGCAGTTTGTCAACAAGCGGCGTGCGGACATGGCCAAGCGCGATGCCGAGTTGGCCGTCACCAAGGAGGCACTGCGCGACCCGCAGACCATTGAGCAGTTCAAGACCTTCCTGAAATACCGCTCGCTGGACAAGCTGACCCCTGAGCAACGCGCCCGCTATGAGGATTTGATCGCCGCCAACAATCTGGACAAGCGCGATCAGGCCCGCGAGGTGAAGGCTGCCACCGCCGTTACCCCGACCGCCAGTGGCGACATTATCAAAACCAAGCACACCAAGAGCGGTGAGGATCTCTATGTCGTGCAAATGGGCGACCGGGTTGACCGCGACACCTATAACCAGATCAACGCGCACGCCAAAAAGTTGGGGGGGTGGTATTCCTCTTACAAGGTCGGCGGCGCCGTGCCGGGCTTTCAGTTCAAGGATGAGGCCAAGGCCACCGAGTTTCGCGGTTGGTTGACCGGTCAGGGGGCAGCCAGTGCCGCCCCGTCTGCCGAGGCCACCCCCACCGAGGTGACTGAGCCTGCCCAGGCCGACAGCAAGAGCAAGCAGGTCGAGGCGCTGCGTGCTCGTGCCAATACCCTGCGTGACAAGGCCACCGCCGCACTCAATGCCGAGCGCAAGGAGAACACCAACAAGCGCATGACCGAGGCCGCCAACGCCCGCGCCAATGCTGAAAGTGAGTTGCACTTTGCCGGGTTGCTTGATGCCATTGCCGATGGGATTGAGTCTGGCGAGGTGACTTACCTGCGCAACCTGGCTAACGGCACCCAGTTGACCGAGCTAAACCACGCGCTAAGCCGCAGCTTGTGGAATTTGCCGCCAGCCCGCCGCGAGGCGCTGACCAGTCAGGGGATGATTGAGCGCACCGAGGATGGCCGGGAACGTTGGTCTGCCAAGGCCACCCCGGAGATGATGGCAGAAGGGGCGCAAATGCCCGGCATGGATTACTTCGCCAGCAACCTCAAAGATGTGGCAACCAAGATGCAAGGGGCAAGCGGCTTCAAGCAGGCCGGGGCCAAGATCATGGCGCTGGTCAAGGCTGCGGCAAACAGGGATAACAAGACCACAACCCTGAGCGATCCGGAGCTGATTGCCAAGCTCAAGGCGTATGTCACTGGTAGTGATGACTACAGCACCAGCACCATCAAGAATCAGATCGCCGGGTATGGTCGCCTGGAGCGCATGGGCATTACCAATCACACCGAACTGCGCGCCGCCCTGCGTGAGCTGGCCCGCCTGCAAGCCGGGTTGAAAAAGCAGGCCGTGCCGCGCTACCCCTTGGCCGAGAAGATGGTCGCGCTCAAGCGCAAGCTGGTCGGTAACCGTAATGCCTTTATCGACTTCTTCCCGACCCCTGAAAGTCACGCCGCCGATCTGGTGGCGCTGGCCGGGATTGAGCCGGGCATGACGGTGCTGGAGCCGTCCGCCGGACATGGCATGTTGGCCGAGGCGGCGCGCGCTGCCGGGGCCAAGGTCGATGCGGTGGAGCTGGCTGGCGACCTGCGCGAGATATTGCAGGCGAAAGGGTTTGGTCTGGTGGGTAGCGACTTTATGGCCACCACCCCGGCCCAGTCTTATGACGCCGTGGTGATGAACCCGCCATTCTCCAATGACATGGATATTGACCATGTGCGCCATGCTTATGACCACCTCAAGCCGGGCGGGCGATTGGTGGCCATTGTGTCCGCCACCGCCGGGGATCGCCAAAACAACAAGAACAAAGCCTTCCGTGAGTGGTTTGACGGGCTGGGTGGCAGTGAGCAGGCGATGCCGGAGGGGTCATTCAAGGCGTCGCTCAACCCCACCGATGTGCGCACCAAGATATTTGTCATCGACAAGCCCGCCAATGAGGCCAAGCCGCTGCCGTCGCCAGAGGGCAAGCGGGTGACGGTGGCAACCCCCAAGGGGCAGAGCGTCGAGGTGCAATACCGGGTGATGGAGGCTGCCGATCTGGTGGCTTCCCACGACTTTGAGGGCAATATCAACCACGACTACCCGCAGCAATTGCAGCCGCGTGACCGTAGCAAGCAGACCTATCGGGTACAGGTGGGGCAGATTGCTGCCGCGCCGGATGGGGCGCGCCTGGCGGCCAGCCCGGAGTCAGACCGGGGCGCACCGATTGTGCGTGATGGGATTGTCGAGAGTGGGAACGGGCGCACCATTGGCTTGAAGCAAGCCTATCAGCGCGGCGATGCTGGCGCGTATCGCGCCTACCTGCTGGCCAATGCCACCGAGTTCGGTCTTGATGCTGCCGCGATTGAGGCAATGAGCGCACCGGTACTGGTCCGCGAGCGGTTGACGGAGATGGACGATCAGCAACTGCGTGACTTTGTGGTGGATTCCAACACTGACGCCAAGATGGCCAACAGCGCCACCGAGGATGCGCGCGCCGATGCGGGCAAGCTGACCACTCAGATGCTGAACATGCTCAACATTCCCGATGGCGGCGACGTGCTGGCCGCACAGAATCACCGCTTCTTGCAAGCCTTCTTGCGGGCGATTGGTGAAAATCAGAGCAACAGCTATGTCAATCAGTCTGGCGGCTGGAATGCCGAGTACGGCAAGCGGGTGAAGGCGGCCATCTTTGCCTATGGCTATGACAACCAGCGCTTGCTGGATGCGGTCACCGGTGAAACCGATGAGGTGGGTCGCAATATGATCGCGGCGCTGCTCAACAATGCGGTGGCCATGGCGCAGTTGCGTCAGCACTCGCCGGATCGCGCCAAGTCGCTGGCCAATTATCTGGCCGAAGCGGTGGAAAGTGTGGTCCACAACAAGCGCAGTGGTCAGTCATTGCAAGAGCTGGCGGCACAGGGTGATATGCTGGGCGGCGGGCCAAGCACTGAGAGCGCCCTGTTGGCACAAGCCATGGCCAGCAATGCCCGCAGCGCCAAAGCCATGACCGAGATGATCGGTGATATTCTGGCTATGATGAACAAGACACCAAGCAATGATATGTTTGGTGAGGCTGTTACCCCCATCACCGCAGAGGAAGCTATCCGTGAAACACTCAGAGCCATCGACGCCTACAACCAACAACGAAACCAAACCCCGCGACCCAGCGGCGATCTTTTTGGACTCGCCGCAGCACGGAATGACCACGGAACAACGCCAGGCGTTTCGGGACATCGTGATGGCGGCGCAACTGAAAGCGCAGCAGACCAAGGATTAAAAGCGCCCAAGTGGGCCAAAGAGCCGGAAGATCGGCACACCGTCGCGGGCATCAGCTTCAAGGTGCCCGTGTTTGATCAAGAGCTGCAAAAAACCTTCAATGAAGCCGTTCACCGTGGCGAGGGCCGCAACTTCGCCCAAGAGATCCAGACCGTCGCCAATCGGCTGGCGCTGGATCTGGAAGCGGACGGGCTGTTAGCCACCCCCGATCAGCGCGTACTGGCCAGTCAGTTGATAGAAGCCTGGGTAGAGCGCGAGGTCGATAACGCCAAGAAGACCATGGCGTATGGCATTGCCAACCCCAGTTGGATGGTGACGGGCACCAGTGGCAACCCGTTCGGCAAGCGCCGCCAGAAAAGCAACCTTGAGCTTGAGAATGAGCGGCAGGCCGACCACGAGAAGGCGCAAGAGGCCGCCGTCAAACGGATGCGCGCCGCCCTCAAAGAGCTGCAATCACCCGAGGCACAGCGGGCCGAAGCCTTCAAACTGGCATGGCGCGATGCGCGTGCCATTCTGCGTGATTTGAGCAGCTACCTCACTCAGGGCAAGACCGCCCTGTTAGCCGAGTTGCGCAAAAGCGGTGCGCCCAAGTTGGCCAAGTTGTTAGGCACCATGGCCGAGTCTGACCCGGCACGCTATCGCAGTGAATTGCGCTCTCAAGATCAGCGCTTTAAAGAGGCTGGTATGCCTGGCCTGATCGAGTTGATCGGCGCGCGCACCAATGCGGGCAAGATTATCAGCGATGCCATTAATGGACGGATCCGTTTCTCCAAACAGGCCATGGCGCAGGGCGAGAAACCAGCCAAGCACCTGACCCGCAAAGAGGCGGAGCTGGTAACAAAGGAGTGGTTCAAGCAGTACCGGGGCGCCAGTGGCATTGATGTGCAGATCCACGCCACCCAGGCAGAGCTGGAGAAGGCGCTGGGGCTGGCGGCACAAGATGGCCTGATCCGCCGCGCCGCCTTTGATGATGACAGCGGAACCCTGCATGTGGCCGCGGATACCATCGCCAATCCCAAGCGGATGCGCGAGATCCTGCGCCATGAGGTGCTGGCCCACTATGGCCTGGCCAACGTCCTGGGTGACGGGGAATATACCAAGGGAAAGTGCGAACAAGTATCCCACGAACAAAAAATGAAAATTTTAGTCATTTAATATCAATGGGTTACCAGTAAATGCTCTCGTGCCATATGACTTATTCGCACCTTCCTTAGCGGAGTGGAGAGACCGACCATAAACCATGATGGGCAGCCAATCCACCAAACCGAGGAGGGGCTTCGCAACTTCTGGCGTTGGTTTGGGAATAGCCTGATGCGAGATGGTGCGGGCAATCCAGTTGTTGTTTATCACGCAACAGAATCAGATATTACTGCGTTTAATACGCGTGATGCGGTCGAGAATCAATCGTTCTATTATGGTGAAGATAATGGTAGAGAAAAAGACGCCGGGGGATTTTTCTTTACCCCCGACAAGACACTCGCCAACGATTACGCCGAAAATCGACCTAATGCCAACATCATTCCCGTCTACCTGAAATTGAATAATCCAGTCTATCTGGACGAGATGAGCCTCGAAGAGCAAGGTAATTATCTGCGCGAGGCCAGAGCGAATGGGCATGATGGTGCCATCATTGGTGATGGCCTCGAATACGTAGTTTTTACCCCTGAGCAAATTAAATCTGCCATCGGAAACAATGGCGAATATTCCAAGTCCAACCCGGATGTCCGCTTTAGCCAAACCAATACCGCAGCCGACGACTCTAAAACTCTTGAGCAATCCATCAAGCAAAAGGCGGTCTACCAAGCCGGAGCTGCTCTTAGCTCAGTAAAAAACTGGCTCAAGCAGGGGCGACCGTTGATGCTTGGGACCTTGACCGACCTGCAGATTGACCAAGTTTACCGAGATATCACGGGCGGGGCTGTATCCCAGTATCAGCGCTTGCGCACCCAGATGGAGGCTGATCGCAACGACATTCTGCTGGATGCAGAAACCCGGATAGACCCTCTGTGGGATGCACTTGGCAAGCAGGAAAAGGCTGATCTTTCCAACCTGATGCACGATGCCACCATGTCACGGCTGCACCCGGACAAGCCCCTTGACGAGAACAGCTACTACCTGGAGGCCAAACAGAAGGTAGAACGAGCCAAGAAACCGGAGACCAAAGCAGCCTATGAAGCAGAGCTTCACATCATCGAGCGCAATCACTCCGAGCTGGCCCGCCAGTATCAAGCCTTGACCCCCAAGGCCAAGGCGCTGTACGCCACCATGGAGCAAACCTATAACCAGCAGTGGGAGACCTTGCGCGAGGCCATCGAGCAACGGCTGGTCGATCTGTTGGGTGAGAACAAGGGGCGCGCCATGGCGGCAACCATGCGCCTGAAAATGGAAAGCGCACTCAAACACGGGCCTTACTTCCCGCTGACCCGCTTCGGTGACTATGTGGTGAAGGCGCGCAAGGGCGACGAGTATGTGCGTGAACACTTCGAGCGGCGCATTGATGCCGAGCAGGCGGTGAAGCAGTACCAGCGCGACGGCTATAACGCCCTGATGACGGTCAAGGAAGAGGGCAACGGCGATAGCGCCAACGCGCACCAGCTGGGCATGGAGTTGCTGGACTTTCTGGAAGAGGCCGAAGGGGTGAGCAAGGATCAGCTGCAAGACACCATCTGGCAAGCCATGCTCAAGATGATGCCGGATGCCTCTTATGCCAAACATGCCATTCACCGGCGCCGGGTCAAGGGGGCCAGTCGTGACGCCCACCGTGCGTACATGAGCAGCGTGTATCACTTTGCCCGCCACGTCTCCAAGATCCGCTATGGTCACAAGATGCAAGGGGAGCTGGATAAGCTGAGCGAGCAGGTCCTGGCTGGTGTCACAGGTGAACCAAGCAGCATCAAGCCTGAAGACCTGGAGATAGCTCAGCAGGTGCTTAACGAGATGAACAAGCGCCATGACATGAACATGAACCCGACCGGCAAGGCGTGGGCGGGTCATGTCGGTAATGCGGGCTTCCTCTATTACATCGGGCCGTCGCTGGCCTCTGCCGTGGTCAACATGACGCAAAACTTTACCGTGATGCTGCCGCAGCTGGGGGCTAAGTATGGCTTTGCCAAGTCGGCCTCTGCCATGACGGCGGCCATGGGGGATTACATCAAACATGGCAAGTTCAAGGCGGGCACCACCGAGGCGTGGCAATCGCTGACCCGCTCCACCACTTTGAAGGCCGATGAGCTGGCGCTGCTCAAAGAGCTGTACCGTGCCGGGGTGCTCGACCTGACCCAGGCGCACAGCGTTGCCGCCAAGGCGGACACCGATCAGCAGGACGCCAAGGTGATGAGCAAGCATTGGCGAAAGGCGATGCGCTGGGCGGGCGCCACCTTCCACAATGCCGAGGTGTTGAACCGGGAGGTAGCCGCGCTGGCAGCCTATCGCTTGCTCAAGGAGGCCGAGCCGACCCTGAGCGCCGAGCAGTATGCCGAGAAGGTGACCGAGATGGTGTATGACGGCCACGGCAACTACGCCGCCAGTAACCGCCCGCGCTATATGCGCAACGACGTGGTGAAGGTGATGACCCAGTTCAAAATCTACAGCCAGATGATGACCTATGTGATCTATTCCAACGCCATCAAGGCGGCCAAGGGAGATAAGCAGGCCGCCAAGACGCTGGGCGGGATCATGGCGGCGCACTGGGTCATGGCCGGGGTGATGGGCTTGCCCGTGCCGATCACTTGGGTGGCCTATGCGCTGGCGGCGGCTGCCGATGATGACGATGACCGTAGCGGGGAGGCGTCATTCCGCTTGGGGCTGACTGAGGCACTGGGGCCGCGCGCCGGGGAGTTGCTGGCCAAGGGGCCGCTCGATTCGCTCACTAACCTGAGCATTGCCGGGCGAACCGGCCTCAATGACTTGTGGTGGCGCAGTCCCAAAGAGGGGACCGAGGGCGACGATCTGGCATGGCACGCTGTTCAGCAACTGCTGGGCCCGGTTGCCGGGATTGGCATAAACCTGGCGCGGGGCGCGGGGCAGATGACGGATGGCCACATTCAGCGCGGACTGGAAACCATGTTGCCCAAGTCGATTCGCGACGTTGCCAAGTCCTATCGCCAAGCGACAGAAGGGGAGCAGACCATTAAAGGCGACATCATCATGGATGATGTTTCGACCTGGAACGTCGCCATGCAGGGGCTGGGTTTCGGTAGCGCCCAAATGGCCAAGAATTACGACGCCCGCGAATACATCAAAGGCAAGGAGAAACGCATCGCGGATAAGCGCTCCCAGTTGCTGACCGACTATTACATGGCCCGCAAAAGTGGTGAGATGGACGAGGTGCAAGAGGTACTGGAGCGCATCAAAATGTTCAATTCCATCCACCACCCTCGCGAGCGCATCACCGGCAAGAGCTTGGCGTTGTCGTTTAAGTCAAAGCTTCGCAGCAACGAGCGCACTCAGGGCGGGGTATACCTCAATCGAAACCGGGAGTACCTGAGAGAGGAGGGGCGCTTCGCCGATTGATGGGGAAGGGCGGCCGTCGCTGCGGCCGCCTGATAGAAAGGGCATCAGGAGGTTTTTTGCTCTTCCAACCAAAGCGCGTAAAGGATATCGGCAAACCACTCTTCTGGCAGCTCGCCAAGCACAAGGTCAACCATAGCGTCCGCCAGCTTCTCGTTATCTCTTTCAATCTCGAAGTCGTTGAGGGAGAGATACTCAAGGCAGACCGCAAGTCCGGTGCGCTTATTGGCATCGGAAAAGGCGTGAGCGGTACCGATGGCCATTGCGTACTTTGCGGCGATGAGAAACACATCATTTAGCCCGTTGTAGGCGATGGCGTTGTCGATGCGGCCAAGCGCCCCCTCCAATAACGCTATGCTGGCAGGCCCCTGGTGACCAGGCGACGCACCTAGGATGTAGTGGTTAATCTCCAGCACCCGAGCGGGAGGAAACTGGATGATATCCATTACATATCAGCCAAACGGGTGAATGTCTTTTCGTGGGTCTTCAGTGTCAGCTTGGTCTCAGACTTGATGATCTGGCGGCCCTCTTCACCGTTCAGGCACAGGTTCTTTTCAGCCTTGATTTGTGGCCGATTCTGCACTTGTGGCAATCCATATTTGTTGCTGACGGTGTTGTCTTTCATGCTGTGGCTACCTCTTGATGTCGCATGGTGAGACTTTACCATAAATGGTAAAGCGACAACCTGTGGGATGTCCAATTCCGTTGCGCGGCCCTGGCTTGCCCCGGACCACAGAGGGTAAGCTGGCCCACTGACCAGTGAGACCCCCGACCATGTGGATACTGTTTGCTCTGATAATGATGGTGGTGGCGCTGAAAGCGTTCAGTTTCAGCTTTACGCTGGCCCTGATCCCCTTTGCTGCCGGGTGTTGGTGTTTCAGTAAGTCCAGTCGCGATGACCTGGACACCTTCATGGCGTTCAGTTTCTTCGCTGTCTTGATAGGGTTTGCGTTGAACTTTCTCATTAGTATCTGGTGATATTTGGGCAGGGATTTAGAGAAAGGCACGACACTGATGGGGCTAGGGCCCCATTTTTAATACCCAAATCAGTCCGAAAATGATAAATTCAAGAAGTTTACTGTATGTGCATACAGTGTTTCACAGTCGAGAGACTGGGAGAGCAAGGGGGAAATCGGATGGAATCACTACTAAGCGAACTGGAAGAGTTTGTTGAGACGCTGGACCTGGCGCCTGAGGAGGAGAGAAAGATCGCGAGCATTCTGGAAAAACTACGCGATGAAGCCACCGTGTCAGCGTGATGCGGAAGGATTCGGATTGGCCCGCCACTGTGCGGGCTTTTCTATGCCTGGAGGGTAGAAAAGAAAAAAGCCTGCATTTCTGCAGGCTTTCTTGTTCTTGGATCACCATTGGATCATTTTGATTCCAGTTTTGGGCCAGTCACTGTCGCTATGTTTTTGCTAAGTGGCTGTTTTTTCTGGGTTTGTCCTGTCGGTGTCCTAGTTAAATTGGTGGAGCTGGGGGGATTTGAACCCCCGTCCAAAATTACTACATCCTCGGTACTACATGCTTAGTCACTCTTTACATTCGCCAACACGCTGCGGAGAGACACGCCACGCATTGACTAGCTCGATTGGTTTTAATGCTTCCGCCCCGAGCAGGACTTCCACACGATCCTGTGAAGGATGACCTTCCATTTCCCTAGGACACAGGCAAGCTAGGGGAGAAGGGCTCAGCGCAGGTTATTAAGCTGCGAGTGCGTAGTTTTCGTCGTTTGCGACTATTTTTTTGCGGTTTATTAACGAGGCCTACCGCACCTCGGCATGCACCTTGGGTTTCGTGAATCTTGTCGAATCCAGAATCAGCCCCAAGTTGTCAAAAGGGATTGTACGCAAAAATCCTGTCATGGCAAGGCGTTGATGGCAATCGACCGGCCTTGGCCGGTCGATTGCTGGTTTATTGGTCGCCGCATGGGGGCCGGCGGCGCACAATCAACCGCGGTGCTTGTTCTTCATGATGCGGGCCTTCTCACGGTCCCATTCCCGTGCTTTGGTGTCTTCCCGCTTGTCGTGCTCTTTCTTGCCTTTCACCAGGCCGATCTCGACCTTGACCCAGCACGCTTTCCAGTAGAGGGCCAGCGGCACTATGGTGTAGCCCTGACGAGCGGTCAGGCTCTCGAGCTTGTCGAGTTCACGGCGACTGAGCAGCAATTTGCGGGTGCGGGTCGGATCGCATACCACGTGGCTGGAGGCGGCGTTCAGCGGCAGGAAGCTGGAGCCGAACAGGAAGGCTTCCCCCTGCATGAAGATGACATAGGCTTCGCTGATGTTGGCCTTGCCCGCCCGCAGGGACTTCACTTCCCACCCTTGCAGGGACAGACCGGCTTCCACGCGCTCTTCGATGAAGTACTCGTGACGGGCGGTTCTGTTGAGTGCAATGGTGCTGGACCCGGCTTTGTTTTTACTGTTCTTTTTGCTCATGACGGGGGCCTTAGGCAATGTTTAGGAAGGCGCATTATACGTGGGTGGCGGCGGCTGTAAAACGCACAGCGCTCCGAGTGGCGGCTTTGTGAGCAGTTCGATGACGATTTTGAGGGAAGGGCGGGGCGAGAGCAGGCCACACTGGCCGGAAAGTGTGCGATTGCCCTGCTTGGTGACCCGCGAACAGTTTCGGCGGTGATTTTGGCTGACAAGGTGATAAAATCGGGCCGATTGGATGAGGAAAACCCATGCCCCGTATTACTCGCAGTGCCCTGGTGATGTTCAGCGCGGAACAGATGTTCCGGCTGGTCAATGATGTTGATGCCTATCCTGAGTTCCTGCCCGGCTGTGTCGGCAGCCGTGTTCATGAGTCAGGTGAAGACTACATGATGGCCTCGGTCGATGTGGCCAAGGCAGGTATCGCCAAGACCTTTACCACGCGCAACCAGCTCGATGCCAATCGCACCATCAAGATGGAGCTGGTGGAGGGGCCTTTCAGCAAGCTGGCGGGATGGTGGACCTTCACGCCCCTGGACGTGGATGCCTGCAAGGTGGAGTTTGATCTCGACTTCGAGTTCACCTCCAAGCTCATTGAGCTGGCCTTTGGCCAGATCTTCCGCGAGCTGGTGAGCTCCATGGTGCTCGCCTTCTCCAATCGTGCCAAGGTGGTTTACGGTGTCTGAGCTCCTCAATATCGAAGTGGCCTATGCCCTGCCCGAGCGGCAGACGGTGCTGTGCATCCGGGTCGCGCCCGAGACCAGCGTGCTGGCGGCCATCGAACAGTCCGGCATCCTGCAAAAGCACCCGGAGATCGACCTGTCGGTCAACAAGTTCGGTATTTACAGCCGTCCGGTCAAGGGCGCAGAGCCGGTGCAGGAGGGGGATCGCATCGAGATCTACCGCCCTCTCATCGCCGACCCCAAGGAGATGCGCAAGAAGCGTGCGGAAAAAGCCAAGGAAGAGGGGCGTGCCGATGTGGTCACCGGCGGGCGGCCCGATGTGCACCGCAAGCGAGACGATGCCGGCACCTGACGGGTGATGGGTTGTGACAAGGGGGCGCCGTGGCGCCCCTTTGTGATCGTCTCGCCCGACACGGGGCATCACAGTGTGAGCAGGCGCTCGTTTTCCACCGTCTCTATCCCGCTCTCCTTGATGGCAAGGCGCGCCATGGCGTGCGCCACCTGGCTGGCCTCGATGGCACGCCAGCGGCGCAGCGACCCGCGCAGCAGGGGCTTTACCAGCGGATAGATGGCCTGGATGATCTGCTCCGAACGGCGCGCAGGTTCGCGATGGCCGAGCAGCATGGCCGGGCGCAGGATGACGAGCCGCTGCCACTCCTGGGCCAGCAGGGCCTGCTCCATCTCGCCCTTGGTGCGGGGATAGAGAGCAGGGGAACCCGGGTTGGCGCCCAGACTGGAGACCACCAGCAGGCGGCGGCAGCCGTGGCGACGGGCGAGCGCGGCAAAGGCCAGCACATAGTCGAGATCGACCCGGCGAAAGGCCTCGGCCGAGCCGGCATCCTTGCGGGTGGTGCCAAGGCAGCAGAAGGCAATGTCCACAGGGGAGGGCAGCGTCAATCTGTCCAGCGCGTCGAACGAGGTGGGCAGCCAGGTGCGTCCCGGAGCGGGGTCGCCCGGTTTGCGGCAGAGCAGGAGGAGGTTGTGCTCCGTCCCCAGCTCGCGCAGCAAGGCTTTGCCAATCAGACCGGTGGCGCCGGCAATCAGGAATCGACTCATGATGATCTCCTCGGGGCAATGAGGCATCCAGAGTGTGGCCCGGCGACATCACCGGGGCCAGAGAGAACAAAACCGGCAGAAGCCGGTTTTGTGATGTCATCTAGAGCGGTGTGGTGAAGGCGGCAGGGAGAGGGAAATCACCGGTCACGGTGGCCAGTCTGTCACCCACGAAGTTGAGGGTCAGCTCCTTGCGCTCCTTGTCGCCCCGACCGGGCTGGAACTCATAGAGGTAGTACCAGGTGTTGGGGTCAAAGCTGTCGCGCAACATGGGAGAACCCAGCACGAACTCGACCTGTTCGCGGGTCATGCCCTGGCGCAGCTTGTCGACCTGCTTTTGTTCCACATAGTTGCCCTGGGGAATATCGATGCGATAGACCAGGCTGCAACCGGACAGGGTGAGGGCGGTCAGGGCCGCGGCAATCAGGTGTTTCATCCGCATATCGGGTTCAGATCATCCATACAGTCTTTTTAGCTCGGCAAATCATACCCACTCCCCGTGCGGAAGTAAAAAGCCATTGATCCATCAGCCAATAAAAAGGGCCGCGTGGCGGCCCTGGCAGATCTTGCCCCCTTACATGGCGGCGCGGAAGATGGCGACGATCTCCGCGTGAGTCGCCTGCCTGGGGTTGGTGAGACCACAGGCATCCTTGAGCGCATTGGTGGCCAGCACGTCTAGGTCGTCGGCCCTGACCCCGAGCTGCTCCAGACCGGTGGGGATCTTGACGTCGCTAGCCAGTTGCCGGATGGCATCAATGGCTGCCGCCGCACCCTGCTCATCGCTCATGGCACTCACATCCACCCCCATATGACGGGCCACATCCTTGAACCGACCGGCGCACACCCGGGCGTTATAGGCCTGGACATGGGGCAGCAGCACCGCATTGCACACCCCGTGGGGCAGGTCGTAGAAGCCGCCGAGCTGGTGAGCCATGGCGTGCACATAGCCCAGGCTTGCGTTGTTGAAGGCCATGCCGGCCAGGAACTGGGCATAGGCCATCTGCTCGCGGGCATGGAGATCCTCCCCCTGATGCACGGCGGTGCGAAGGTGTTCGGCAATCAGTGCGATGGCCATCACGGCGCTGGCATCGGTGACCGGGGTGGCGGCGGTGAGGCCGGCGGGCTTGGCCAGCATCAGTTCCGGGTCGTTGACCGACATCAGCGGCGTGACGTGTTTGTCGATGATGGCCATTTTCACCTGACGGGATTCGTCGGTAATGATGCAAAAACGGGTCATCTCGGAGGCGGTACCGGCCGTGGTATTGATGGCGATGAGCGGCAACTGCGGCTTGTCGGAGCGATCCACCCCCTCGTAATCCTTG
Organism: Aeromonas sp. QDB56; assembly: GCF_027705505.1. Classification (NCBI taxonomy): domain Bacteria; kingdom Pseudomonadati; phylum Pseudomonadota; class Gammaproteobacteria; order Aeromonadales; family Aeromonadaceae; genus Aeromonas; species Aeromonas sp. QDB56. The sequence goes on along the minus strand of NZ_JAPDBZ010000004.1, from coordinate 5,901 downwards.
ATGCTGCCCCCATTGGCGGCCACCAGGGCGATGCCCTTGGCACAGTCGTGGGGTGAGCCGCCGCCGAGCGAAATGACGCAGTCACAGCCGTGGGCCCGGATCATCGCAAGACCCGCCTCGACGTTGGCCACGGTGGGATTGGGTCTGGTCTCGTCGAACACCACGGCACCTATGCCGTGCTCGGCCAGGAGGGCGGCAAGCCGGCCCACCACGCCAATCTGGCCCAGGATCTTGTCGGTGACGATGAGCGCCTTGCGATAGCCATGTCCCTGGATATCCGCTGCCGCTTCCTGCAGGCAGCCCGCCCCCATCAGGTTGATTGCGGGAATGTAGAACTTGAATGTCGCCATGATGGACTCCGTATGATTAGCCATTAAGTGGTATGCGGGCGCCAACATAACAGCGTCGGAGGGGATGAGAAGGGGTCAATGGTATCTCGTTTGCAACTTTGTGGACTCGATCGCGCTCTTTAAATGGACGGTCGCTCAAGGCTTGACAAGGGATGGGAGTGCAAAAGGAACGTAAAAACGTTTTTCAAGAAATTCATCATCTTAGCAAACGTTTCGCGCCATTTTTGTCAGCTTTGAAGCGCAGAAGTGTGAGGCGCATCAAGGAATTGGAAAGCGCTTTCGACCATAGTTGGCGCCTCCCCGGATGAGGGGACACCGGCTTGAAAGTACCGTAAAGAATCACCTTAACTGCACTCGGCTGCCATGCGGCGGGGCGCAACCAGGAGTCCACTATGTCTGATGTATTTCACTTGGGTTTGAAAAAAGCGGATCTGCAAGGCGCCACCCTGGCGATCGTCCCCGGTGACCCCGAGCGCGTGAAGCGCATCGCAGAACTGTTGGACAACCCGGTGCACCTGGCCAGCCATCGTGAATTCACCACCTGGCGCGGCGAGATGGACGGCAAGGCCGTGATCATCTGCTCCACCGGTATCGGTGGCCCGTCCACCTCCATCGCGGTGGAAGAGCTGGCCCAGCTGGGTATCCGTACCTTCCTGCGCATCGGCACCACCGGCGCCATCCAGCCGCACCTGAACGTGGGCGACGTGATCGTCACCACCGGCTCCGTGCGCCTCGACGGTGCCAGCCTGCACTTCGCGCCGATGGAGTTCCCGGCAGTGGCCGACTTTGACTGCACCACCGCCCTGGTGAACACCGCCAAGGAGCTGGGCTCCAAGCTGCATGTGGGCGTCACTGCTTCTTCTGACACCTTCTACCCGGGTCAGGAGCGTTACGACACCGTATCCGGTCGCGTGGTACAACGTTTCCAGGGTTCCATGAAAGAGTGGCAAGCCATGGGCGTGCTGAACTACGAGATGGAGTCCGCGACCCTGCTGACCATGTGTACCAGCCAGGGCCTGCGTGCGGGCATGGTGGCCGGTGTCATCGTGAACCGTACCCAGCAGGAAATCCCGAACGCCGAAACCATGGCGAAAACCGAATCTGATGCCATCAAGATCGTGCTGGGCGCCGCTCGCAAGCTGATCTGATAGCACCACACCGAGTGGGGGGTGGGGGCCGTTGCGAAAGCGCGGCCCCTATCTTTATCCGCCGTTTGCCCCTTTTGCCTTCCTGGCCCTGCTTTCCCCCTTCTTCGTTACCCCTGTTGCACCGTCATGGCCGCCAGTGCCTGCGCAAAGGGTGCCTCACAGCGGATCTGTACCGCTTCGCCGCTCACCGGGTGCACAAAACCGAGTTCACTGGCGTGCAGCATCAGTCTGGGGGCTCGTTCGCAGCCTGGCGGGAGCAGGCCGCCATAGAGATCGCATCCCAGGATGGGATGGCCCAGCCACTGGCTGTGGATGCGCAGCTGGTGGGTGCGCCCGGTTTCCGGTACCAGCCTGACCCGGGTCAATGGCACCGGCTGGCCTGCCCCCTCCAGGGTGAGCCGCTCCATCACCCGATAGCGTGAGCGGGCGGGTTTGCCGCTGGCGGCGCAGATGCTCATCAGCGGGAACAGCGCCGGATCCTTGGCGATGGATGCGTCGATGACGCCCTCATCCACCGCCAGATGGCCGCAGAGCAGTGCCTCGTAAGCCTTGCTCACGGTGCGCTGGCTGAACTGGTGGCAGAGCAGGGCGTTGATGCTCTTGTTTTTGGCCACCACCATGACGCCCGAGGTGCCAAAGTCGAGGCGGTGCACCAGGGTGCAGCCGGGGTAATCCTGTACCAGCCGGTAGTGGACCGAATCGAGGTTCTGCGGGTTCTTGCCCGAGAGGCTCAGCAGGCCGCTCGGCTTGTTGATAAGCAGCAGATGCGCATCCTCAAACAGGATCTCGATGGTGGCGGCGCAGGGCGGGGCGATGAAGATGTCGACGATGACGGACATGGGGCAGCCGGACGATGAAGGGGGAGGGATCATACCCGAACGATGGCGGCGCGGCGAATCTGGGTGTCCGCTCCCAAGGCCTGTCGCCAAGTACTTGATCTCGTTGGTTGAGGCGTTTTGTGACTCCCTCCTGAGTTCATCTGGCCATCTCTTGCTAAGGTATGGCTCCCTGTCATGTTGTAAGGAGTCTGTCCATGGCGTTGCCCGTTATTCTCGATTGCGATCCCGGCCACGATGATGCCATCGCCCTCATTCTGGCGCTGGCGAGCCCCGAGCTGAAGGTGCTGGCGGTCACCACCAGCGCGGGCAACCAGACCCCGGACAAGACCCTCAACAATGCCCTGCGCATCCTGACCCTGCTCGGCCGCGACGACATCCCGGTGGCGGCGGGGGCTGCCAAGCCTCTGGCCCGTGAGCTCATTATCGCCGACAACGTCCATGGCGAATCGGGGCTGGACGGCCCAGAACTGCCGGAGCCCGCCTTTGCTCCCCGGGCGATGAGCGCCCTTGAACTGATGGCAAGATGTCTGCGCGAGAGCCCGGAGCCGGTCACCCTGGTGCCGACCGGGCCGCTCACCAACATTGCCCTCTTGCTGGCGGCCCACCCCGAGCTCAAGCAGAAGATCGCCCGCATCGTGCTGATGGGGGGCGCCGCCGGTGCGGGCAACTGGACCCCCGCGGCGGAATTCAATATTTATGTGGATCCCGAAGCGGCCGATATGGTCTTCAAGTCGGGGCTGCCCATCACCATGTGCGGGCTGGACGTGACCCACGAGGCCCAGGTGATGGACGAGGATATCGAGCGGGTACGCGCCATTCCCAACCCGGTGGCGCAGTGCGTGGCACAGCTGCTCGACTTTTTCATGATCTATCATCGGGATCCCAAGTGGGGATTTGCTGGCGCGCCGCTCCATGACCCCTGTACCATCGCCTGGCTGCTGGCGCCCTCCCTGTTTCACGGGGTGGAGTGCCGGGTCGATATCGAAACCGGCGGGACCCATACCCTGGGGATGACGGTGGTGGATCGCTACGACCTGACCGGCAAACCGGCCAATGCCCTGGTGCTGCTGGGGCTCGACAGGGTAGGTTTCATCGAGTTGCTGGTGCAGCGACTGCGCTCATTTGGTTGAAATCCTGGACATCGGATAAGGGGTTGGGAATGTGGAAAGGGACGTTGGCGCTGCTGACATGCATGCAACTGACGGGTTGCGCGACCCCGTTCGAGAAGATGTGGCAGGGGCTGGCGACCTGCGAGCTGGACACCCTTCATCTCGACATCGAGACCGGGCGCCCGGCCAATCCGCAGCTCGCCATGTATACCCCTGACAAGGTGAGCGAGGGCTTTGCCTGGTACAAGGTCCATCAGGAGTTGCACGGCCTGCCCATCGTCGGCTTCCTGGTGCCAGCCTCCACCTTCGAGGTACATGCCCTCTTCGTGGATACCCCCATCGCCAATGCCCGCAGGCTGACCCACAACGCCTATGGCAGCGAATTTTCCGACGAGAGGCTGCATGACGAGGGGATGGCCCCCCTGTTGCTGCGCGACCCCAACAATCCCAAGCGCTCCATCATCGACTGCACCCGGGGTGAGTCGGCGGAGCCGCTGCCGGAAGCGTCTTTCGGCGAAGGGGAGTGAGTCCGGGGGAGGGCAACGGGATATCAGGCCAGACAAGAAAGGGGCCAGCCGCAAGGCTGGCCCCTTCTCTATGGGAGCAGACCCGGGTCCGGGGTGTCAGGGATACCCCAGGGTCTGCCTGATGACGGGAAGCTGCGCAGCAATCCAGGCCGGATTGATGGGCCCCCAGTCGCTGATGCGGTAGTGCCCCTGCAGATGGCGAGCCCCCTCGGTCTGCTCGAAGGCGCACTGGATGTCGAGCTCAGCCAGGGCGCTGAGGGTGTCCTGGGCGGTGCGGCGCGGCATGCCGGTCGCCTCCATGATGGCGGGCACGGTGTCCGTGCCCTGACTGATGAGGTGAGCCACGTAGAGCCGGCGATAGAAGCTGGTGCGGGTCTTGCTCGGCTCGCTCATATCTCGTCCTCGAGGCGATCGAAGTAGCGCCAGGTGGCGATGGCCGCCTTGCCCATCACCAGGGCCCAGACACCGAACCAGAACCAGCGGAAGAAGCTCCAGGTGGAGGCATCGGGCTCGGTGCTCGCGATCTTGGTGACGTTGGGGAACATGGAGAACATGTTCACGCGCCAGCCGTAGGAGGTGATGATGGCCAGGCGTTTTTCGAACTCCATGGACTTGGCCTTGGCCTGGACGTCGGCGGCGTTGAACTTGAAGTAGAAGGGCCAGCCCCATTCGGTGTCTTCATTGCGAAACACCCGGATCTTCTCGCCGGGGCGTTCGGTGTAGATGTAATAGACGTCGGTGGTGGGGCCGTCAGCCGGGTTCTTCTGGCTGATGGGGCCATCCTTGTCGGTGCGCTTCACCTCCACCCCGGTGATGGTGGCGATGGTGTGCTCCGGCAGATAGAAATCGAGCCAGAGTGCGGAGAGCAGGGCGATGAGGCCGAGCATGATAAAAGCGGGTTTCTTGAACTTCAGGCTCATGATGATCTCTCGATGAGGGGGAGTGACGTGCCTCTACCATACCCACATTTGTGCATGCAGCCCAGCCCCCAATGACACCTTGATGGCAAAAACCCGTTTTAAACAGGAGGCGTGAAGGGGGAGGGGCAAGTGCGGGGCCAGCGCCGGGCCCCACGGTATCGAAGAGATCCTCGCAGTATCAGAGCTGGAACTGGGCGAGCTGCCTGCGCTGCTGCTCGGCGAGCTGTGACAGTTCGTGACTGGCGGCGGCACTCTGGCTGATGCCGGCGGCGTTCTGGTTCACGATCTCGTGGATGTTGGTGAGGTTGCGGCTGATGTCGGCGGTGACGCAGGATTGTTGTTCTGCCGCGGTCGCCACCTGGGCGTTGGCACCGTTGATCTGGTTGACCGCGTCCGTGATGCCCCCCAGCAAGGCCTGTACCTCGGCGGAGAGCTGCCGGTTGTGGCCGAGGATCTCCAGGGTCTGCTGCACGCCGCTGTTGGCGGAGAGGGACTGGCTCTGCAACTGCTCGATGATGGCCTGGATCTCCTTGGTGGAGTCCTGGGTACGGGCAGCCAGCAGGCGCACTTCGTCGGCCACCACCGCAAAGCCGCGGCCGCTTTCACCGGCGCGGGCCGCCTCGATGGCGGCGTTGAGGGCCAGCAGGTTGGTCTGCTCCGAAATGCTCTGAATGACTTCGATCACCTTGCCGATCTGCTCGGACTGGGACTTGAGCCTGGCCACCACAGTCGCGGCGTTCTCCAGACTGCCCGCCATGCGGCCGTTGGCCTCGATGCTTTCGGCAAACAGGGCCAGCCCCTGCTCGACCCGACTGTTGGCATCCCGGGCCAGCTCGTCGGCCAGGGCGGCGTTGTGGTTGACGTTGTCGGCGGTGCTGGCCAGCTCGGTGACGGCGGAGGCCACCTGTTCGGTCTCACCCCGCTGCTGCTGCAGGGCGGGAGCACACTTTGTTGATATTTTAACCAAAGAATAACTGAGCCCGATAGTCGTCATTCCAGCCGGCTCTT
>NZ_JAPDBZ010000003.1:0-73588 GCF_027705505.1 Aeromonas sp. QDB56 | reverse complement strand
GCATATGGATTTAGGGACTCAGAATACTTTTTTCTGAAAATCAAGGCGGCCTTCCCCGGAAAGCCGCGATGAACCTTTTTTTTGGCCGTTCCCCTCTGGTGCGCTGCTGCATTTTCAATCATTTTTCGTGGTCGTCGTCTGCGTCTTTGGTCGCAGAGACTTGGCGGGAGTGTGGTGATAATCTGGCCACTCACACGGGGCGAGCTTGTTAATACGGGCGAAAACGTGTAGTTTTTTGCCTTCTCAAGAATTGAATAACCAATCAACTAGGAGCGTGTATGCGCATTGTTCTGTTGGGAGCTCCGGGCGCCGGCAAGGGTACCCAGGCTCAGTTCATCATGGAAAAACACGGTATTCCGCAGATCTCCACCGGCGACATGCTGCGTGCGGCGATCAAGGCGGGTACCGAGCTGGGCCTCAAGGCCAAAGCCGTGATGGACGCAGGTCAGCTCGTCTCCGACGACATCATCATCGGCCTGGTCAAAGAACGCATCGCGCAACCGGATTGCGCCAACGGCTTCCTGCTGGACGGCTTCCCCCGCACCATTCCCCAGGCGCAAGCCATGAAGGATGCCGGTGTGACCGTGGACTTCGTGCTGGAGTTCGACGTGCCGGACGAAGAGATCGTCAAGCGCATGAGCGGCCGCCGCGTGCACTCCGGCTCCGGCCGTACCTACCACGTGGTGTTCAACCCGCCGAAAGTGGAAGGCAAGGATGACGTGACCGGCGAGGATCTGGTGATCCGTGCCGACGACGAAGAGACCACAGTGCGCAAGCGTCTGGATGTCTACCATCAGCAGACCGCGCCGCTCATCGGTTTCTACGGCAAAGAAGCGGAAGCGGGTAACACCCGTTACGTCAAGATCGACGGCACCCAGCCGGTGGATCTGGTCAGCCAGCAACTGGCCGCCATTCTCGGTTAAGCCATTCAGGGCCGGCAGGACGCAGCCGTTCGCCGGCTGGCTACGAGAGTGAGAAAAGGGTCCATACCGGGCCCTTTCTTGCATTCCATTCCCACGACACAGAACGACAGGATGCTAACGTGACCACGAAAACCGGGATCTTGCTGGTCAATCTGGGTACCCCGGCCGCGCCGACCACGGCGGCGGTCAAGGCGTTTCTCAGCCAGTTTCTGCACGATCAGCGGGTCGTCGACCTGCCGCGCTACCTCTGGTGCCCCCTGCTTCATTTCATCATCCTGCCGACCCGCTCCCCCAAGGTGGCCAAGCTCTATCAGCAGGTGTGGACCGAGCAGGGCTCCCCCCTGATGGTCATCAGCCAGCAGCAGCGCGCGGCCCTGGAGCACGAGCTCAAGCGGGAAGGGGTCGAGGTGCCGGTGGCGCTCGCCATGACCTATGGCGCCCCGTCGCTGGCCGATGGCTGGCAGGCCCTCAAGGCCCAGGGGGTCAACCGGGTGATCCTGCTGCCGCTCTATCCCCAGTATTCGGTCAGCACCACCGCCTCGGTGTTCGACGCCTGGGCCAGGGCGATGAAAACCGAGCGCAATCTGCCGGTGGTGCGGCTCATCCGCGATTACCATGCCCACCCGGAGTACATCCAGGCGCTGGCCATGAGCGTGCGTCGCCACTGGGAGCAGCACGGCCAGGGGGAGCATCTGCTGATGTCCTTCCACGGCATTCCCGAGCGCTACGAGCGGGAAGGGGATCCCTATGGTCATCAGTGCAGGCGCACCGCCGCCCTGCTGGCGGAGGCGCTGGGGCTGGCCCCGGAGCAGTGGACCGCGAGCTTCCAGTCCCGCTTTGGCAAGGAGGAGTGGCTCAAGCCCTACACGGACCTGACCGTGGGCGAATTGCCCTCTCGCGGCGTCAAGCGGCTGGATGTCATCTGCCCGGCCTTTTCGGCGGATTGCCTCGAGACCCTGGAGGAGATCCAGGTGCAGAACCGGGAGATCTTCATGGCCGCCGGTGGCGAGCAGTTTGAATACATCCCGGCCCTCAACAGCGATCAGGCCCATATCCGCATGATGGTTTCCCTCATCTGTCGCGAGCTGGCATGATGGCCGTTCTCATCCGGTGCCCGACGTGGCGGACGTTCGGATTCAACGATAAAGGAGTGTCCTGATGATGCATATCACGCTGATTTACGCCGGCCTGCTCGGGCTCTTGTTCCTGCTGCTCTCCTTCTGGGTGGTCAAGCGCCGCGCCCAGTTCAGGGTGATGATAGGGGAGGGGGAAGCCCCCGAGATGCTGGCCGCGATCCGCGCCCACGGCAACTTTGCCGAGTACGTGCCCCTCACCCTGCTGCTGATGGCACTGTGCGAACTGGCGGGGGTCGGGGCGCTCTGGCTGCACCTGGGCGGTGTGCTGCTGCTGGTGGGGCGCATCCTGCATGCCATCGGCATCCAGATCCCCAGGGCTCCCAACATGCCGCGCCTCTTCGGCACCCTCTTCTTCTGGCTGTCGCTGGGAATTTTCTCGGTGCTGGCCCTGGTGCAGGGGCTCTCGGCAAGCTGAATGTCATCCCGCAACACCACCCCGCCACGGGGTGGTTTTTTGTGGTAGCCAAGTCAAACGTTTTCCTCGCAAACCCTTGTCTATACTGACCTCAAAATTCAATCGTGCGACTTTTCGGCGTGGTGGATTGTGTTAAAATCCCGCCCCTCTTTTCCCCAGAGCACAGAAGATTGCCATGAAATTTCCCGGTCAGCGCAAGTCCAAACACTACTTCCCGGTCGACAGACGTGATCCCCTGATCCCGCAGAATTCCCAGCTCACCGAACTGGGCAAGGCCTATGTAGTGGGCATCGATCAGACTCTGGTGGATATCGAAGCCCATGTGGACGAAGACTTCCTGAACCGGTACGGCCTGAGCAAGGGCCACTCCATGCTCATCTCCGACGAGGTGGCGGAGCTGGTCTACGACGAGCTCAAGGCCAACAACATGGTGGTGAGCGAATTTGCCGGCGGCACCATCGGCAACACCATGCACAACTATTCCGTGCTGGCGGACTCCCACTCCATCCTGCTTGGCGTCATGAGCCAGGACATCCGCATCGGCAGCTATGCCTACCGCTATCTGTGCAACACCTCCTCCCGGGTCAACCTCGACTACCTGCAGCCGGTGGACGGCCCGGTCGGGCGCTGCTTCACCTTCATCACCGAAGGGGGAGAGCGCAGCTTTGGCATCAACGCCGGCAAGATGGATCACCTGGATGTGGACCACATCCCCGAGACCATCATCAAGGAGGCCTCGGCCCTGGTGATCACCGCCTACCTGGTGCGCGGCGCCGACGGCACCCCCATGAAGGAGGCCGCCATGGCCGCGGTGCGCTATGCCCGTGAGGCCGGGGTGCCCGTGGTGCTGACCCTGGGCACCCGCTTCGTCATCGACGAGAATCCCCAGTGGTGGCGCGATTTCATCAGCGAGAACGTGACCGTGCTCGCCATGAACGAGGACGAGGCGGAGGCCCTGACCGGGATAAAGGATCCCCTCGGCGCGGCCGACAAGGCGCTGGACTGGGCGGACATGGTGCTCTGCACCGCCGGCCCCATCGGCCTCTACATGGCGAGCTACACCGACGAGGACTACAAGCGCGAGACCACCCACACCCTGCTGCCCGGCGTCATCCCCGAATTCAACATGTACGAGTTCAGCCGCCCCATGGCCCGGGACAAGTGCCGCAAGCCTGCGCGTATCTACTCCCACATCTCCCCCTACATGGGCGGGCCGGAGAAGATCAAGAACACCAACGGGGCAGGGGACGGGGCGCTGTCCGCCGTGCTGCACGACATGGTGGCGAACGCCTACCACCGCATGAACGTGCCGAACTCCGCCAAGCATCTCTCGGAATTCCTGACCTACTCCTCTCTGGCCCAGGTGTGCAAGTACGCCAACCGGGTGAGCTACGAGGTGCTGGCCCAGAGCAGCCCGCGCCTCTCCCGCGGGTTGCCGGAGAAGGAAGACAGCCTGGAAGAGGTGTACTGGGAGCGGTGATACCTCTTCCTGTCGACCACGAGAAAGGGTGCCACTGGGCACCCTTTCTTGTTTTTGGGGCTGGATCATGTTTTGGCATCGCTTTTGCTGACATCGTGGACAGCCCGCGTCGCGGCGGCATACCTTGTGTTAACGACATGTAGCGGATGCGGGGCGAGGGTATGTTGAGACAATGGAGTATCGGGCGGCGCCTGTCGCTGGTGACCCTGATGGTGCTGGCGTTGCTGGGACTGCTGCTGTTCTTCTCCCTGCAGGTCTATCACCAGGGGTTGATGGGGGAGAAGAGCCGCCAGACCCGGGCCCAGGTCGAGACCGCCTACAGCCTGGTGGCGGGACTGGAGGCCAGAGTGCGCAAGGGGGAGCTGGACGAGGCGAGCGCCAAGGCCGAGGCGCTGGCGCTGCTCAGGGGGCTGCGCTATGGCGAGGAGGACTACTTCTGGATCAACGACAGCCACCCCACCATGGTGATGCACCCCATGAAGCCCGAGCTGGACGGCAAGGATCTCTCCGGGGTGGAGGACAAGCAGGGGCTCAGGCTGTTCGTCGCCTTCGCCGATCTGGCGAGGGCGCAGGGGGCGGGGGAGGTCGCCTACTACTGGCCCAAGCCCGGGGTGGACGAGCCGGTGCGCAAGATCTCCTACATCAAGCGCTTCGCCCCCTGGGACTGGATCATCGGCACCGGCGTCTATGTGGACGACGTCGAGGCCCAGTACCGGGAGGTGCTGCACACCCTGCTGGGGATCGGGCTGGTGCTGGCCCTCCTGCTGTTTGCCGTGGTCGGCCTCATTGTGCGCAGCATCGTCGTGCCCCTCTCCCGCTCGGTCTCGGCCCTTGGCAACATCGCCAGGGGGGAGGGGGATCTGCGGGTACGTCTGCCGGAGTCGGGGCGTGACGAGCTGAGCCAGCTCAGCATCAACTTCAACCTCTTCGCCAGCCAGATGGCGCAGCTGGTGGCCCGCAGCCAGCAGATAGCGGATCAGAACCGGGTGCATGCCCACCAGCTGGCCGAGGTGGTGGAGCGTACCGGCGCCATCGTCACCGGCCAGGAGCAGGATACCCTGCGGGTGGCCAGCGCCATGGAGCAGATGACGGTGAGCAGCCGCGAAGTGGGCCAGCACGCGGCCCAGGCCGCCGACGCGGCGGACTCGGCCCTCAATCTGGCCCAGCATGGCCGCGAGGTGGTGGTCCAGACCCGGGAGTCCATCAGCCAGTTGGCGGACGAGATGGTGGAGACGGTGCAGGCGGTGAGCCGCCTCGAGCAGGAGACTCAGCAGATTGGCTCCGTGCTCGACGTCATTCGCGGGGTGGCGGAGCAGACCAACCTACTGGCCCTCAACGCCGCCATTGAAGCGGCACGGGCCGGGGAGCAGGGGCGCGGCTTTGCGGTGGTCGCCGACGAGGTGCGTACCCTGGCGACCCGCACCCACAGCTCCACCGACGAGATCCGGCAGATGATCCAGCGGCTGCAGGAGGGGGCCGGCAAGGTGGTCAGCGGCATCAGCCAGTTGCAGCAGCTCTCCCGCGCGACGGCGGACAGGGCCGGCGATGCGGATGTCGCCATCAATGCCATCGATGGATCCGTCCACACCATTACTGCCATGAATGGGCAGATTGCCACGGCGGCGGCGGAGCAGAGCCGGGCGGCGGAGGAGATCAACCAGCGGCTGGTGGCCATCACCCAGCTGGCGGCGGATGCCCTGGCCCAGAACCGGCTGACCGAGCAGGCATCCGGGCAACTGGCGCTGGCCTGCGACGAGCTGGGGGCCCTGGTGGCGAAATATCGCATCTGACGGCCTTTCTCCCCGCTTTTTCGGGATAAGGCTTGAGTCTGGGGGGCTTTTGGGACACCATCTGCCCCATTCTCGGCCAGCCCTGGCCGACAGCCTGCCATTGCTTTGCAAGAGAGAGACCCCATGAGCAAACTAACTGACAATCTTGACGCCAATTTCCAGCTGTTCATCGAAGAAGTCCGCGAGTCGGGTCAGGTGTGGGGTCTGCGCTACGGTGAAGACTGGGTGGTGTGCCGCTCCGCCGAGTTCGAAGATGCGGACGTGATGCCGCTCTGGTCCGCCGAAGGGGATGCCCGCCTGCACTGCGTGGACGAGTGGGCGGATTACGAGCCGGAAGTGATCGAGCTCGAAGAGTTCCTGGACATCTGGATCAACGATCTGGACGAGGACGACGTGTTGGTCGGCCCGAACTGGAACGCCGATCTGGAAGGTCAGGAGCTCGAGCCCATCGAGCTGGCCAAGGCGCTGGTGGAACTGGACGCCTGAGTCTGCCGTCCTGCCGGATTGTGATGAACCGGCCCCCTTCGGGGGGCCGGTTTTTTTATGGCCGCCATGGGCCATGAAAAGGCGATTTGCCTTTGCACCCGTCCCGGGGATGGGTCATCATCAACCCTTTGCCGATCGGGAGGTGCCATGTTTGTCTTTGACGTGACCACGAAGGCGGGGGCGCAGGGGAGGATCCAGGTGCAGGCGCTGGACTGGAGCCAGAGCGGCCCGGTGAGCTTTCAGTGTGACAGCGACGAGCTGGCCCTGGTGCTGCTGAGCGGGTGCCGCTGCGATGCCGTGGGGTACTTCAATCTGCTGGGGGGCTGCAAGCCGCTCTACGTGGAGCAGTGGCTCACCTATTTGCAGGAGCGTGGCCAGCTGGAGAAGGTCACGGCCCGCCATGAGAGCCCGTCCCAACCCGATTACCTGACCCGGGCCGGGCTGGCGGACGACGAGCTCAATGCCCTGCTCGGCCAGATCTACAAGGTGGCCGGGTTCAACCGCCTGCAGATCAACCGCTACCTCAAGCATCGCCACAACCCGACCATGCTGGCGACCCGTTACGATCAGAAGGAGCTGGAGCGCTATCGCCAGCTCAACGACATCATTCTGACCCTGTTGAAGCTGAAACCGTCTCCGTGAAGATCCCCATCTGACCGATCTCCGGTCCCAGCTCCTGGGGCCGGGCGATGAGGTAGCCCTGCAAGCCGTCCACATACATGCTCTGCAGCATCTGCTTCTGGCCTATCTGTTCCACCCCTTCCGCGATCACCAGGCAGCCCATGCGATGGGAGACGTCGACGATCATCCGCACGAACTGCTGATTGGTCAGATCCTGCTCCAGCTCGGTGATGAGTCCGGGGTCCAGCTTGATGTAGTCGGGTTTGAGCTCGCGAAACAGGCTGAAGGAGCCGATCCCCTTGCCGAAGTTGCAGATGGCCGAGCGGCTGCCGTGGCGCCTGAGCAGCTCGAACAGCCGCCTGGACCCGGTCAGGTTGCGCTCCAGGTGCTCCTCGTCGAGCTCGAACACCAGGTTGGCCCCGATGTCGGGGTCTTTTTGCAACTGGTGATCCAGCCAGATGAGAAAGGCGCTGTTTTGCAGCAGGGAGCCCGGCAGGTTGAGACCCCATCGGCTGTTGTGGCCTCCGAAGGCGCGGTATTGGCGGATGACGTGGCGGATCACCATCTGGGTCAGGCGCAGTACCATGTCCAGCCGCTGCGCCATGGCGAGCAGGGTATCACTTGGCAGCACGGTGCCGTCGCTGCTGCAAAAGCGGGGATAGATCTCGTGATAGGCGAGCATGCCGCGATGCAGGGGCTGGATAGGCTGGCAGGTGAAGTTGACGCTCTCCTGCTCCAGCAGCTCGGTCAGCACCTGGGTCCAGTGACGCTGACCCTGCACTTCGACCACCTCGTCGTTCTGCTGGATGGCCCAGCCATTGACTACCTCTGTCTGGGCGCGGGCCAGCGCGAGATCCGCCCGGGCCAGAATGGCCTCTATCTTCTGCTCGCTGCTCAAGCGGGTCATGCCCGAGTAGGCGGCGCTCTCGAGCTCGTGATCGTGCTGATAGCGATCGAAGGCGAGCTTCAGATCCCGTCCCAGCAGATGGGGCGGGATCTGGGCCAGGGGGGGCAGCAGGACGGCAAAATCGGCCCCCGAGATGCGATAGACCCGGTGGCCCGGGAAGCGGCTGACGGTGTGGCTGATGAGGGCGGCGATGTCCCGGATGTAGGCATCCCCGGACTGGAAGCCGCGCTGGGCGTTGAGGGTCCCGAGCTCGGTGGCGCGGATGAGCACCAGGATGGCGGTCTGGGTGTTTTCCTGTTGCAGCAGCTCGGTCAGATCGCGCCGGAAGGCGTGGCGGTTGCCAAGGCCCGTCATCTCGTCCCGGGTCGCCTGATTGTGCAATTCGGTGATCTGGCGGTGGGCATCGATCTCGGCCTCATTGAAGGACGCAAGGAGCTGGCGCAGAGCCGTTTGTGCCTGTACGCTGTAGAGCATGGCGGGATCCCGCTGCTGCAGCGCCAGCAGCCAGCGTTGCTCCTGCCTCGCCTTTTCCCCACGGCGCACGCTGTGGGTGAGAAAGAGCAGCAGGGCGAATCCCGTCAGGGTGGTCATCAGGACCAGCAGCAGGGTGAGCGGTGAGGCGGGGGGGGCGAGCAGCACTCCCTGCAACAGCAGCATGGGAATGCAGACCAGTGCGCTGACCAGCAGCAGGTTTCCCTCATGTTTATTCAACATCGTTTCATCCTTGATGATGTTCATGATGTAGAAATTCTAACCAAGTCGCTGGCGCAAAACATGAGTACTCACGCAACTCCACGATAAAGCGCCGGCGGAATGCAACTAAATGTGAGTGAAAACACTTTCATGGTCTGTAAAAAAAACGAAGATGGGTTGAAAACAGCCCCAACAGAGCAGAGGTAGATATGTTGCTAGAACCCGTAGACACCGCCAAAGCACGGCAACTATTGAATCAGAGTATGGCCTTGGTGCTCGCAGGGGGACGGGGCAGCCGCCTGAAGCAGTTGACCGATAACCGCGCCAAGCCCGCCGTCCACTTTGGCGGCAAATTCCGTATCATCGACTTCGTGCTCTCCAACTGCATCAACTCCGGCATCCGCCGGGTGGGTGTGGTGACCCAGTACAAGTCCCACAGTCTGTTGCGCCACCTGCAATCGGGCTGGTCTTTCCTGCGCTACCAGATGAACGAGTTCATCGACTTGCTGCCCGCCCAGCAGCGGGTGGACGAGGTGCACTGGTATCGCGGCACCGCAGACGCCATCTACCAGAACGTCGACATCATCCGTGACTACGGTCCCAAGTACATCGTGGTGCTGGCGGGGGATCACATCTACAAGATGGACTACGCCGCCATGCTGCTCGATCACGTGCGCCTCGGCGCCAAGGTGACGGTGGCCTGTATCGAGGTACCGCGCTGTGAGGCATCGGCCTTCGGCGTCATGGACATCGACGAGCAACGCAAGATCCGCGCCTTCGTGGAGAAACCGGCCAATCCGCCCGCCATGCCGGGCTGCGAGGATCGCTCGCTGGCCTCCATGGGCATCTACATCTTCGAGGCGGAGTACCTCTACCAGTTGCTGGAAGAGGACATCCACAATCTGGAGTCCAAGCACGATTTCGGCATGGACGTGATCCCGCGCATCGTGGGCGAGGGCAAGGCCTTTGCCCACCCGTTCAACATGTCCTGTGTCGGGGCCAAGGAGAGGCAAAAACCCTACTGGCGCGACGTGGGGACCCTGGATTCGTTCTGGGAGGCGAACATGGACCTTGCCTCCGTGGTGCCCGAGCTCGACATCTATGACGAGAACTGGCCCATCTGGACCAGCCAGAACATGTCGCCACCGGCCAAGTTCGTGCAGGACAGAAACGGCCAGCACGGCATGACCATCAACTCCATGTTTGCGGGGGGCTCCATCGTGAGCGGCTCCTTCGTGCTCAACTCGGTGTTGTTCACCAACGTGCGGGTGCACTCCTTCTGTACCCTGGATCAGGCGGTGATCTTCCCCGGGGTCGAGATCGGGGCTGGTTGCCGCTTGCGCCGGGTGGTGGTGGACAAGGGGTGCAAGCTGCCAGACGGCCTGGTGGTGGGGGAGAACGCGGACGAGGATGCACGCCGCTTCTACCGCTCCGAGCAGGGCATCGTGCTGGTGACCAAGCCGATGCTGGCCAAGCTCGGCTAACCTCGTCGACACAGACAAAAAAAGGGAGCCCTGGGCTCCCTTTCTATTGGTGGTCGATTTATTTCTCGCTGACCAGGGCCTTGCCGGCCATCACCATGGCGGTGCCATGCTTGCCACCGGCGGCGGTCACTTGCGGGACGCCATCTTCGTCGGTGTCGCTGCCGGCACCCTCGATGACGTTCTCGCCGGAGTCGCCGATCCACTCAGCCATCTGCATGCCGCCGTTGACGGTGCCACGGAACCAGCTCACGTAGCGCTGGGTCAACTGGGCCAGCTCCAGTTCGGGTGCCTTCTCGGCCCCTTCGTTGCGTAGGTTCAGCATGGCAGAGCGCAGGGCGCCGGAGATGGCGGCCTGGGTCCAGGGGGTGTATTCACCTTGCTTGCCGGCGAGCCAGGTACCGGCCTTGGCCTTGAAGTAGGCCTTGTCGGCGGCGATGAAGAGCTCGCGCGCCGCGGTGCGGTACTTGGCATCCGAGGTGGCCAGGAAGGCGGCGGTCAGGCCGCGGATGGCGGCGAACTGCGCGTCGATGGACTGACCGGCGTCAAGCTTGCCGCCCAGGGTAAGACCGTCATGGACCAGGCCGTTCTTGCCCTTGAGGTTGGCGAGGATGAAATCGGCCTGCTTGCGGACCAGTGCGATCGCCTGCTCACCCTGCGGGGTCTTGAGGTTCAGCTCGCCATTGTCACCGGCGGCGTAACCCACCGGCAGCGCATCCTGGGCGCGCTGGAAGATCTGCAGGGCGACCAGGGCGTAGGCGGCGTCGAAGGTGGTGACGTGCCCGGCCTGTTTGCCAGCCTGCCAGCTGTCGACCAGGGTGCCAGCCTTGGGCTCGAAGTGCAGGGCCAGCAGGTTCTTGAAGGTGAGGTTGGAGAGGTTCTGGGCCAGGGAGAAGGCATCGCTGCCCGCCACCGCCTTGCCCAGATCGTTGGTCTGGTTGGCAGCCGGAGCGGCGGCGAACGGGGCACCGTCAAACACGGCGTGGAAGGCCGGGTTCTGGTTGGTGTTGGCCGTGCGCTGATCGCTGAAGGCGTAGAACTCGGAGAGGGGCCACAGCAGCATCCAGGCGTCGCGCAACTGGGCGGAGCCGTCCACGACCTCCAGCTTGCCGATGGCCCCGGCGTCGTTCTTGCTGGTCTCGGTTACCTTCACCTGATGAGGGAAGTAGACAACCCCCTTGGCCGGATCGTACTGCGGGGTGATCTTGGCGCCCAGGGTCTTGCCGTCAAAGCCGAGCTGACCTTGCAGGATGGCGAGTTTGTCGATGGACTGCTCGGTCAGCATCATGCCGTTGAAGCCGTCGGCGGCAGAAACCCCCAGCTTGTGCTTGCCGTCCTGATCCATGGTGGCGGACGCGGCTTCCACCTCTTCATCGGTCTCGGCCACGTGCATGCCCCCCAGGAAATCCTGGGACCACATCACTTCCTTGAGCAGGATGCCGCCCACGGCGGCCGGGACCAGCAGGTTGTCACTGCCGCTCCAGCGCAGGGTGGCGTAGTCGCGGAAGTAGGCGGGGACCTGGGTCTTGACGCTCTTCTCGTTGCCCTTGGCGGTCTTGATGGTGATCTGGTCACCGTTGACCGGGGTGGCGTTCACGGCCTGGGCGAACTCCGGGTTGGCGGAGGCGTAGGGCAGGGAGAGGGGATACATGCCCTGGGGAATTTCATCGGCGGGGAAGCCGACGGCCTCTGCCATGGCCAGCACCCGTTTGCCCAGGTCGGCCAGGGTGCCGCCACGGGCCTGGTTTTGCGGCCCGTTTACCAGATGGGGGCCCATGCCGGACTGGTAGTTGAGGGCGTACATTGCCTCTTCGGAGTATTCATAGGATTCGATGCCGGCGGCGAAGTCGAACGGGGTCGGCTCGTCGGCGCGGTTGGCGTCCAGCACATCCAGATCCAGACCGAGGGCCTCGGCCAGCGGCTCGCCGGAGAGCTCGAATTCGGTGTAGGCCAGCATGTTGGCGGCGGTGTTGAACGTCTTGTCCTCCACCTTGACGGCAGCCTGTGCGGCGCTGCTGAGGAGTGCGCAGGCGATCGCCTGCACCAGTACGGTTTTTCTCATGTCCTTCTCACCATATTGTTGATTTTATTATGACGCTTCTCATGAATCTAAATGAGAATGGTGTGCATTATGGGGCAAGGGGCGGGGCTTGAGAAGAAAAAAACCGCGCCCCGGTGGGGTGAAGAGGAGAGGCGCGGCGGCAGGTGTCACATCAGTTTGAAGGGGATGACCAGTCGGCCCGGCTCCACCTTGAGGGCTTCGACCTTCTCCTTGATCCGCGCCTCGTTCTGGCGGCTGCCATCGAGCCGGTAGACGGGGGTCTGGGAGAGGAACAGGGAGAGCGACTGGTTGAAGGTGGGCAGCAGCGGGGAGAGGGCGGTGCCCACGTCCGCCGGCTCGGTCTTGACGGAGAGCAGCTCGAGATCGCGCAGATAGATGGCGCCCTGCTCGGCCACATAGTCCGGGCGTGCCCGCAGGGAGAGGCGGATCTTCATCTGTTGGCTGCCCAGCGGGCTCGCCACCTGCAGCTCGCCGGCGGCATCCAGCTCGACCTTGTCGGCCTGGCTGCGGCCGATGCGGCTTTGCATGTCATCGAGTCGGATCTTGCTCGACATGATGCCGGGGATCCCCAGCTGTTTCTCGAAGGCGACTCGCTCCTTGAGGTACTGGTTGATCTCTCCTTCACTGACGCTGTATTGGGTCAGCGAGCAGGCCGCCAGCAGCAGGGCGAAGGGGAGCAGAAGCAGGTGTTTCAACATGGGAGGGTTCCATTTTCGGGGCTGTCACAAGAGGTGGCGCCATCTTAGAGGCAAAGCAGGTTGGCCGCCAGTGGGGCCGCCCTGACCGGTTTCTGTCGCATCCCCCATATGGGGATGGCAATCCGTTTTCATTCGAGTAGCTGTTTCCCTTAACCGCCAGCAGGCCCGCCCTGGCGTCATCCCCGACATATCCACAGACAAGTTCCCGTTTTGGCGATTCAAAATCCCATTGACCCCGCGATTTCAAAGCGAGTATTTTACCGCCGCACAAGGTCAAACTGATAATCATTATCATTTTGAATCTTCTTTGAGGGTATGACGTGAAGACTCGAGTAATGGAAAATGGCGCACCTGCCGAGGCGAAGATGTCGCCTGATTTCTTGTTTACCTCGGGTCAGGGCACGATCAGTGCCACTGACCTGGGGCAACCCATCACCACCCCCGCCTGTGAATGGCCCCTGCTGGAACAACAGATTGCCAGCGCCTTAGCCGCGGCCAGCGCCGCCGGCCAGAGCAATCCTCTGCTGATCGGTGCTTTTGCGTTCGACCCGGCGGAGGCCTCCTGCCTCTATGTGCCCGGCAACTATAAGTGGGGCGAGAAACTTGCCCCGACAGAGCCGTCATCGGTGACAGCGGCCGAGCAGGCCCCCGAGGCCAACCGGGTCATCTCGGTGCAGAGCACCCCGCCGGCCAGCGAATTCCAGGCCTCGGTCAGCGCAGCGCTGGATGCGTTTGCACAAGGTCGGCTCGCCAAGGTGGTGTTGTCGCGCAAACTCACCCTTACCCTGCACCAGCCTGCCGATCCTAAGCAGGTGATGGCCCGTTTGATGGCCCAGAATCCCCACGCCTTCCACTTCTCCCTGCCGCTCGGCCAGGGTCGCCGTCTGCTTGGCGCCAGCCCGGAGCTGCTGCTGCGGGTCAGCGGGGGAGAGGTGTTCACCCATCCGTTGGCGGGCTCCGCCAGACGGGCGAGCGAACCGGCGCAAGACGAAATGGTGGCCAGGGATCTGCTGGCTTCTCGCAAGGATCAGCATGAACACAAGTTGGTGATCGACGAGATCCGCCGGGTGCTGACCCCCCACTGCCGCGAGCTGGCGATCCCCGCTCATCCCTCGCTGATGAGCACGGATACCCTCTGGCATCTGGGCACTCCCATCGCTGGCCGGCTCAATGGCGGCGAGGCGTCGGTGCTCTCCTTGGCCTGCCAGCTGCATCCCACCCCGGCCCTGTGCGGCTATCCCACCGATCTGGCCCGCCAGTTCATCCGCGAGCAGGAGCCCTTCCGGCGAGCCCTGTTAAGCGGCATCGTTGGCTGGTGCGACAGCCAGGGCAACGGCGAGTGGGCCGTGGTGATCCGCTGCGGGGTGCTCGATGGCCATCAGGTCGAGCTGTTTGCCGGCGCCGGTATCGTCGCGGGCTCGGATCCCGCCATGGAGTGGGCCGAGACCGGCACCAAGCTTGGCACCATGCTCAAGGCACTGGGCCTGGATTTGGAGGTGGCGCAATGAGCCAATTCAACCGCTTCCTGCCCTATACCCGCTGGCCCGACGAATTGGCCCAGCGCTACCGCACCAAGGGCTATTGGCGCGGCGAGCCGCTGACCGCCATGCTGGCGCGTCAGTGCGAGCTGGCCCCCGACGCCGAGGCCATTCTCTGCGGCGAGCGCCGCTTCAGTTATCGTGAGCTGGACGCCGCCTCGAGCCGGCTGGCCGCAAATCTGGCCCGCCACGGCCTGGGGGTGGGGGACACCGCACTGGTGCAGCTCCCCAACGTGGCTGAGTTTTATCTGGTGTTCTTCGCCCTGCTCAAGGCTGGCATCGCGCCGGTCAATGCGCTCTTTAGCCACAACCGGCTGGAGCTTCTCTCTTATGCCGAGCAGATCACTCCGCGCCTCTTTATCGGCTCGCTGGCTCACCCGCTGTTTGCGAGCAAGGGTCGCGAGAGCGAGCTGCTGACAACCATCGACACTGAGCTGGTGCTGCTGGATGGCGACGCAGGGGCGCTGGGGCTGACCCACTGGTTGACGAAGGGGGATGAGAGTGAGCCAGTGAAATATGGCCCGACCCCAGCGGACGAGGTGGCCTTCTTCCAGCTCTCCGGCGGCAGCACAGGCACTCCCAAGCTCATTCCCCGTACCCATGACGACTATTACTACAGCGTGCGCCGCAGCAATGAGATCTGCGGCCTAGGCTCCCACACCCGTTATCTGTGCGCCCTGCCGGCGCCCCACAACTTCCCCCTGAGCTCCCCCGGGGCGCTCGGGGTGTTCGAGGCGGGCGGTACCGTGGTGCTGGCGCCGGATCCCAGCCCCATCAGCTGTTTCCCGCTGATCGCCCGCCACCGGGTCAACCTCACCTCGCTGGTGCCGCCGGCGGTCTCGCTCTGGTTGCAGGCCGCGGAAGCGGACCCCGCTGCGCGCACCCAGCTCGAGAGCCTCGACTTGCTGCAAGTGGGCGGCGCCAAGCTGGGGGAGGCGGTGGCCAGCAAGATTGGGCCGCTGCTCTGCTGCCGGCTGCAGCAGGTGTTCGGCATGGCGGAGGGGCTGGTCAACTACACCCGGCTGGACGACCCCGACGAGAAGGTCATTCACACCCAGGGCCGCCCCATGAGCCCGGACGACGAGGTGCGCATCCTCGATGAGGCGGGCAACCCGGTCGCCTCCGGCGAGCCTGGCGCCCTGCACACCCGCGGCCCCTATACCTTCCGCGGTTACTACCAGAGCCCGGCCCACAACGCCCGGGTGTTCGATAGCGATGGCTTCTACTGCTCCGGCGACCTGGTGGTACAGGATTCCGATGGCTACCTCACCGTGGTCGGGCGGCAGAAGGATCAGATCAACCGGGGCGGCGAGAAGATCGCGGCGGAAGAGGTGGAAAACCAGCTGCTGCACCACCCGGCCATCACCCATGCGGCCCTGGTCTCCATGCCCGACAGCGCCATGGGGGAGAAGAGCTGCGCCTTTATCGTCACCACAGAGCCGGGGCTCAAACCGCTGGCCTTGCGCAAGTTTCTGCGCGAGCGCGGAGTGGCGGATTTCAAGCTGCCCGACCGCTTCGAAACCCTGGACGCCCTGCCCATGACGGCGGTGGGCAAGATTGACAAGCAGGGGCTGCGGGCGCGCATTGCGCACCTCATCGCCGCCAACCAGTCCCTGACAACCGCATAAAACTAAAAAGGAATCATGACGTTATGGCTATCCCAACCCTGAACAATTACGCCATGCCCAGCCAGTGGAAGGCCAACAAGGTCGACTGGACCCTGGAACCCAAACGCGCCGCCCTGCTGATCCACGACATGCAGGAGTACTTCACCGCCTTCTATGGCGAAAACAGCCCGCTGATCGCGGCGCTCACCGAGCGCCTGGCCGCCGTGCGCAAGCAGTGCAAGGCCCTCGGCATTCCGGTCTTCTACACCGCCCAGCCTAAGGATCAATCCCCTGAAGATCGCGCTCTGCTCAACGACATGTGGGGCCCGGGTCTCAACAAGCGGCCCGAGCAGCAGCTGGTGGTGGCAGCGCTGCGCCCGGAGCGTGACGACACCGTGCTGGTCAAGTGGCGTTACAGCGCCTTCCAGCGCTCCGAGCTCGAGCAGATGCTCAAAGCGCTGGGACGGGATCAGCTGATCATCGGCGGCATCTACGGCCATATCGGCTGCATGATGACCGCCTGCGACGCCTTCATGCGCGACATCCAGCCCTTCTTCCTGGCGGACGGGGTGGCGGACTTCTCCCTGGCCGACCACCAGATGGCGCTCGACTATGTGGCAACCCGCTGCGGCAAGGTGATCCGCTGCGAGGAGGTGCTGGCCCTTGCTCCGGCTTCCGCTTCTGCCGCCCAGAGCAATTCGTTGTCCGCCAATCCATTACTGACCAATCCGTTGCTGACCTACGAGGGGCTCAAGGCGCGGCTGCTGAGTCACATCGACGAGGACGAAGGGGAGTTTGACCCCGACGAGAACCTCATCGACTACGGTCTGGATTCGGTGCGGATCATGGCCCTGCTCACCGAGTGGCGCGCCGCCGGGGTGGAGCTCGGCTTCGTGGATCTCGCCAAGCTGCCGACCCTCAACGGTTGGTGGCGCCTCATCGAGGCCAGGCTGGCAGCCCAGGCGCTGGAGGTGACCCCATGAACCGCTTCCCCTTGACCATCCCCCAGCAGGGGCTCTGGTCCGGACATCTGCTCAATGACGACAAGGCGATGTTCAACACCGCCGAGTGCATCGCCTTCGACGGCAAGGTCGAGGCGGCCGTGCTGGTCGCGGCCCTTGCCAAAGCGGTGGGGGAGTGCGAGGCGCTCAAGGGCCATTTCGAGCAGGATGGCGAGGCGGTCTGCTTCGTCTCGCATGAGCTGCCCCTGGCCTATGAAGAGGTCTCCCTCGAGCGCGATGACGAGACGTTGGCCCGCACCTGGGCCTGGGCCGATCTGCGCCGCCCGTTCGAGCTGACCCAAGAGCCGCCCTGCCGCTTCGCCCTGCTGCGCGGCCCCGGCCGCGATTACCTCTACAGCTGCGTGCACCACATCGCCCTCGACGGCTTTGGCACCACCCTGCTGTTCCAGCGCATCGCCGAACTGTATGCACAGGGGCTGGCCGGTGCGATGAACTCCCCATCCCCCTTCGGCTCGTTGGCGGAGGTGCTGGCGGAAGAGGCGAGCCGCGAGCTAAGCGGCAAGAACGCCGCCGCCCGCGCCTTCTGGCAGGAGCAGCTGCAAGGCTGGCCCGAGGTAAAATCTTTTGGCGAGACCCGCGCGCCGATTGCCGCCGACTTTATCCGCGAGAGCCGCCCGCTGCCGGCGGCGCTCTGGCAATCCCTGACCGGCTTTGCCGACGAGCACAAGCTGGGCTGGCCCGATCTGCTGCTGGCCGGCCTCTCTGCCCAACTGTCGCTTGCGAGCAGCCAGGATAAGACCCTGCTCGGCCTGATGATGATGAACCGCATCGGCTCGGCATCGTTGACCGTGCCCTGCATGCAGATGAACATTACCCCGCTGGCGCTGACACTGGGTGAAGAACTGGATCTGGCGGGCGCCGCCGGCGCCGTGGCCAAGGCCAAGCGCGGGGTGCGCAAACACCAGCACTATCGCTACGAGCTGCTGCGCCGCGATCTTGGCCTGGTGGGGGGCGACAAACGCCTGTTCGGCCCGCTGGTCAACATCATGCCGTTCGATCACGCTCGCCGCTTCGGGCCGCTATCTGCCCATATTCTCAACATCAGCGCCGGCCCGGTGGAGGATCTCACCATCGAGGTGCAGGTCGGCGTCGATGGCCAGCCCAGACTGGATCTGGACGCCAACCCCGGCTGCTACTGTCAGGCGGATCTGGCTGCCATCGCCGATACTCTGTTTGCCCTGCTGGGACGCTGGCTGGCCGAGCCAGCCCAGACTCTGGGAACGCTCAAGGCCGACTGGCTGGCCGAGCAGCGAGCCAGGGCGCTGATCGCCGGCCCCGCCCATGAAGCTCTCCAGGTGCGGCCGGTGCTGGAGGCGCTCTGCCACTTCGCCGCCCAGACCCCGGACAAGATTGCCTTGATTCAGAGCAATGCGCAGGGAGAGGCCCGCTTCAGCTACGAGGCGCTGCTGGCCCGCTGCGAACAGATGGCGGCCGCCCTGCAGGCCGAAGGCGTCGTCCCCGGCGACAAGGTGGGGGTCATGCTGGCCCGCACCCCCCAGGCCATCTTCGCCCAGCTGGCGGTGCTGCTGGCGGGCGCCGTCTACGTGCCCCTCGACCCCGAGCAGCCGCTGGAGCGCCAGGGCCATATTCTGCGGCTGGGGGAGGTCAAGACCCTGATCACCCAGGCCGAGTACCGCCACAAGCTGGCCAGCCTGTTTGCAGGGCGCACCCTGCTGGCGGGGGATCTGGTGAGCGATGATCGGCTCAACCAGCCGGCCGCTGGCCGCGCCGTCGCCTACCTGATGTTTACCTCGGGCTCGACCGGCCTGCCCAAAGGGGTGGCGGTGAGCCACGGCGCGCTGGATCACTTCGCCGCCGCCGCCCGCTGCCGCTACCACCTGGATGAAGAGGCGCGGATGCTGCAATTTGCCCCCTTCAACTTCGACGCCAGCATCGAGGAGGTGTTCGCCACCTTGAGCGCCGGCGCCACCCTGGTGCTGCGCACCGACGCCTTGCTCGAATCCATGCCCGCCTTTGCGGCTGGGGTGGAGCAGATGGGGATCACCCACCTCGACCTGCCCACCGCGTTCTGGAACGAGTGGGTGGTGGCGCTGACGGCGGGCCAGGCCCATATCCCTGCCGGGCTTACCACCGTCATCATCGGCGGCGAGGCGGTCTATCCCGAGCAGCTGGCCCAGTGGCAGCGCCAGGGCCGCTCCGATGTGCGCCTCTTCAACACCTACGGCCCCACCGAAACGACCGTGGTGGTGACCACCCAGGAGCTGCAACAGGAAGACCCGAACCAGGCCCAGTTGCCCATCGGCCTGCCGCTGCCCGGCATGCAGGCGCTCATCCTGGGGGCAGGGGAGCAACCCGCCAGCGAGGGGGAGCTGGTGTTGCTCGGCCCGCAGCTGGCCAACGGCTATGTGGGTGGCGTGCAAGGCAGCTTCGATACCTTGCGGGTTGGTGCGGAGCTGATGCCCGTCTATCGCACCGGCGATCGGGTGCGCTTGGTGGATGGCCGGCTGGTCTATCTGGGTCGGCGCGACAACGAGTTCAAGATAAGCGGCTATCGCATCCAGCCCGGCGAGGTGGAGGCCCAGCTGCTGGCCCTGCCGGGGGTGGACGAGGCCTGCGTGCAGGGGGTGAGCATCGGCAGCGTGCGCCGGCTGGTGGCCTTCGTGGCGGGGCCGGAGCGCGACAGCCGGGTCATCAAGGCGCAGCTGGCCAAGGTGCTGCCTGCCGCCATGATCCCCACCGATTATCGCCACTATGACCAGCTGCCCCGCACCGGCTCCAACAAGCTGGATCGCAAGGCCCTGCTGGCCGCCTACCAGGCGGGCGGCGAGGCCCTGACCCTGGGCAGCGAGACCGAGAACCGGGTTGGCGCCATCTGGCAGCAGATCCTGGGGCTCGCCACCATGGCGCCTACGGACAACTTCTTCGAGCTGGGGGGCCAGTCCCTGCAGACCATCCAGATCGTCAACCGGCTCGGCGCCGAGTTCGGGGTGCAGGTCAAGGTCTCCGACGTGTTCGATCACCCGCGACTCGATGACTTCTGCCGCTTCCTCGACGGCCTGCTTGCCGAGGACGAAGAGAGCGTGGAGATGGTGTGGTGATGAGCAAGGAGCAACAAGCAATGGCCTTTGATTTCAGTGGCAAGCGGGTCTGGGTGACCGGAGCCGGGCGTGGCATCGGCCGCGAGGTGGCAGCGCAGTTCGTGGCGGCCGGCGCATCCGTGGTGGGGCTGGATCTGGCGTTTCCCGAAGCGGGCTACCCCTATGCCACCCGGCTGCTCGATATTGGCGACTCGAAGGCGGTCAACGCCTGCTGCGCAGCGCTGCTGGCGGACGGCGGGCTGGATGTGCTGGTGAACGGGGCCGGGGTCTTGCGCCTCGGCCCCACCGAAACCTTAAGCGATGATGACTGGCACGACTGCATGACGGTCAACGCCAGCGGCGTCTTCTATCTGCTGCGGGCCCTGGTGCCCCACTTCAAGGGGCAGCGGCGCGGTGCCATCGTCACCATCGGCTCCAACGCCGCCCATGTGCCGCGCATGCAGATGGCGGCCTATTGCGCCTCCAAGGCGGCAGTCACCAGCCTGACCCAGACGGTGGGGCTGGAGCTGGCCCCCTTCGGCGTGCGCGCCAACCTGGTGTCGCCGGGCTCGACGGATACCCCCATGCTGCGCGGCATGCTGCCCAGCGAGTAGGCCATGGCCCGCACCATTGCCGGGCTGCCGGAGCAGTTCAAGCTCGGCATCCCCCTGCGCAAGGTCGCCACCCCGGCGGAGATCGCCCATACCGTCCTCTTCCTGGCCTCGGATCTGGCCAGCCACATCACGCTGCAGGATCTGGTCGTCGACGGCGGCGCCACCCTGAGTGCCTGAGGCTTGAGAAACAGATGAACAATATGATTTTGCTGTTGAAACAGCTGGAGCGGCAGGGGGTCAAGCTTGGGCTGAACGACAAGGGCCAGCTTATCTCCCAGTCGAGCAAGGAGGCGGTGACGCCGGCCATCGGCGCCACCATCAAGGCCCACAAGGATGAGCTGGTGCGCTGCCTGGCGGCCCGTGCCGCCTTCGAGGCGCCCATTCTTGCGCAACGTGAGGCCGAGGGCGCCCGGCAGGGGCCGCTCTCGTCGTCCCAGAGCGGGCTCTGGTTTATCGAGCAGTACGAGGAGGCCTCCCACCTCTACAACATGCCGGTCTATTTTCGCGTCAAGGGAGAGCTGGACACGGCGGCGCTGGAGTTTGCCTTCGACCACCTGTTTGCCCGCCACCCCAGCATGCGTACCCGCTTCATCAAGGATGAGGCGGGCAGGGGGCCCAGGAGATCCTGCCCCATGTTCCCTTCAAGCTGCAGATAGAGGATGTCAGCGCAGAGCCCGAAGCCGAGCGCGAAGCCTATGTGGCCAGACGGGTGCGGGAAGAGATCGGGCGCCCCTTCTCCCTGACCCGGGGGGATCTCAGCCGGGTGCACCTTATTCGGCTGGGCAGCCGCGAGCACGTGCTGCTGATCACCCAGCACCACATCATCTCCGACGGCTGGTCGGTCAAGAACATGTTCGCGGATCTCAAGCGCGCCTTTCTTGCCCATCAGAACCGTGAGCCCCTGCAGGTGAGCGAGCTGCCGCTCACCTACATCGACTATGCCCGCTGGTTCAACTCACCGCGTTTTCTCGATTATCACGCCGAGTTCAAGCCGTTCTGGGTCGACTGGCTCGGTGGCAGCCCCGAGGTGCACGGTCTGCCGCTCGACAAGCCGCGCCCGGCCCATCAGGACAGCGGCGGCGAGCTGGTCTTCTCCACCATCGAGAGCGACCTGTGGGAGAGCTTCAAGCGCCTGTGCCAACGGCACAGCACCTCCAACTTCATCGGTCTGCACGCCCTGTTTGCCCTGCTGATGGTGCGCAAGAGCGGCGAGAAGGAAGTAGTGATCGGCACCCCGCTCGCCTATCGCGAGCGCCACGAGATCGAGTCCCTGGTGGGCTTTTTCGTCAATACGCTTGTGCTGCGCACTCAACTCAGCGGCAAGCCCAGCTTTGTCGACTATCTGCAGCAGTGCCGGGAGGAGGATCTGGCGGCCTTCGATCACCAGCTCTACCGCTTCGAGGCGCTGGCCGAGGCCATCGGCGCCGATCGCACCACCGCCATCAACCCCATCTTCCAGATCATGCTGGTCTATCAGGCCAAGGTGGACTTCAACGATCTCATCCCCGGCTGCCAGCTGGTGGAGGAGACCTCGCCGGTGCTGCCGGCCAAGACCGACATCTCGGTCAAGGTGACCGAGCTGATGGATTCCGTCAGGGTGGACTGGCTGTTTGCCACCGCCCTGTTCGAGCGAGAGACCATCCAGGCTCTTGCCGATCGCCTGTTGCACCTGATGCGCGCCGTGGTGGCGGCCCCCGAGACCGACATCTGGCAGTTGCCGCTGGAGGCGGGCACCGACCAGGCTGCGCTGGCCGCCGAGCTTGCCGATCTGCCGCCGGACTACCCGAGCCGCGACACCCTGCTCTGTCATATCGAGCGGCGCGCTATTCAGTTGCCGGACGCGCTGGCGGTCAGCGACGGCGTGCAATCGTTGACCTATGGCGAGCTGGAGGTGCGTGCCAACCGGTTGGCCCACTGGCTGCAATCCTGCGGCATTACCCCGGGCGCCGCCATCGGCATCCAGGCCAGACGCGATGTCGCCTTCGTCATCGCCCTGCTCGCCTGCTGGAAGGCGGGGGCGGCCTATGTGCCCCTCGACCCTGCCTATCCCGCCGAGCGGCTGGCCCATATCCTGGGCGATGCCTCCATCAGCCAGGTGCTGGGCGGCGTGCCGGATCCGCGGCTTGGCGAGGCGCTGGCGGGCACGACGGCCAAATATCACGATCTGCACCAGCTTGCGCTGGACAAGATGCCAACCAGCACGCCCGCACTGCCTCGGGACGCTGCCATGCTGGCCCAGATCATCTACACCTCCGGCAGCACCGGCCTGCCCAAGGGGGTCATGGTGGAGCAGGGCAGCCAGGTCAACCTGATGGCGGATCACGGCGAGCGCATCGCCCTTGGGAAGGGGGGCGCCATGTTCAACTGCATGTCTCTGTCGTTTGATGCCGGCAACATGACCACCCTGCTGCCGCTCTACTGCGGCGCGGCCCTGCACTTCGGCGAGCCGGGGGAGGGGGTGATCAGTGCCGCGATCGCTCGGGGTGCCAGCCATATGATCCTGCCCACGGCGCTGTTGGCAAATCTATTGCCCCCGGCGGAACTCGGTTCCCTCAAGGCCATCGGTTTTGGCGGCGAGGCGTGCCCGAGCAGCCTGGTGGAGCGTTGGGGGGAGCGGGTGGCGCTGTTCAACATGTACGGCCCGACCGAGTGCACCGTCACCGCGCTCTGCGCGCGGCTCACCCCGGGGGCGCCCATCACAATCGGTCGACCCGTCAACCACCTGAAGGCGCTGATCCTGGATGAGGCGGGCAACCTCTGCCCGGTGGGGGTGCCCGGCGAGCTCTGCCTGGCGGGGCTGGGGCTGGCCCGTGGCTACCTCAATCTGCCACAGCGTACCCAGGAGGTCTTTATCGAACTGGCCTTTGATGCAATGAATGAGGAACGTACCCATCGCCTTTATCGCACCGGCGATCGTGCCCTGCTGCGCCGCGACGGCAACATCCAGTATCTGGGCCGGATAGACGAGCAGATCAAGCTGCGCGGCTATCGCATCGAGCCGGGTGAGATAGAGACCCGGCTTGCCGAATTGTGCCCGGTCATCCGCCAGATCAAGGTGGTGGTGCAGGAGGGGCGCCTGCTGGCATATGCCTGTTTGCAGGCCGGGGCCTGGGAGCCCGACGGCGATGCCCTGCTGCAGCGAGCCGGCGAGTGCCTGCCCGAATACATGGTGCCGGCGCGCCTGTGCTGGCTGCCCGAGATGCCGCTCACCCCCAACGGCAAGCTGGACTTGCGCCGACTGCCCGCCATCGTCTGGCAGCAGAGCAAGGGCGAGCCGCAAAACGAACTGGAGCAGACCGTGCTCGCCATCTGGCAAGGGGTGCTCAAGCAACCGCTCGGGGTGGAGGATGACTTCTTCCGGTTGGGCGGTGACTCCATCCTCAGCATCCAGCTCACCACCCGGTTGCGGGATGCGGGATTGCACTGCAGCGTGAAGGACGTGTTCGAAGCCAAGACGGTGCGCCGCCTCTGCCGCCAGCTCGGCCAGCAGCAGGCGGTCAGCCACAGGAGCGAGCAGGGCAGCCTGACCGGCGAGTTTCCGCTCCACCCCATTCAGCACTGGTTCTTCGAGCAGGGCTTTGCCAGGCCCGGTCACTGGAACCAGGGGGTGATCCTGCGCCTGCCGGCCGGGGTGGACGATGAGGCCCTGCGCGGCTGGCTGAATGCCCTGCGCCAGCACCACGATGCCCTGCGTCTGGCGGTGACCCCGACCGGCCAGCGCTACCTGGCCGAACTGCCATTACCGCCGCTGCCGACCCTGGATGCCGGCAGCCTCGATGAGGCCGGGCTGCAGGCCCGCCTGACCGAGCTGCAGGGAGATTTCGACCCTGCCAGCGGCCACACTTTGGCCTGGGCCCGCCTGCGCAATCTCTCTCTGGAAGGTGAGCGGGCGGGCGATCGCGAGACGGTGGAGGGGCTCTTCCTCGCCTTCCATCACCTGGTGATCGATGCCGTCTCCTGGCGCATTCTGGCCGAGGATCTGGCTCGGGTGAGCAGGGGCGAGCCGTTGCCCGCCAAGGGCAGCAGCTATCGCCAGTGGGGCGAGGGGCTCGCGGCCTATGCCAAACGGGAAGAGGATCAGCTTGGCTTCTGGCTGGCGCAGGGGGAAGGCAGCCAGGGTCACCTGCTGGCAGCAGCGCGCGCCGCCGATGGCCGCGCCGCCGCCAGCCTGCTGCAGTTGAGTCAGGAGACCACGGCCCGTCTCATCGACACCGCCAACCAGGCCTACTTCACCCGGGTGCCCGACCTGCTGCTGGCGGCACTGACTCGTACCCTGAGCGAGCAGGGTTACGGCAGCCGTCACTGCGTGATGCTGGAAGGACACGGCCGTGAAGCCATCGATGCTGAACTCGACGTGAGCCGTACCCTGGGCTGGTTCACCAGCACCTACCCGCTGGCGCTGGCGGATGCCGGTGCGTGGGATGCGCTGGTGTGCGCCACCAAGGAGCAGCTGCGCGCCGTGCCGGACAAGGGGGTGGGTTTCAACGCCTTGCGGCTGCACCACCCACGTGGCTGGGCACTGCCCGAAGCCTTGGTGGTCTTCAATTACCTGGGGGTCAGCCATCTGAGCGTTGCAAGCCAAGCCTGGCAGCCCCTACCGCTGGCGCCGGGGGCACCCAGCTCCCCTGACAACTTGCCGCGTGAGCTGGTCAGCCTGCACGGGGGCGTCTATAACGGGCGCCTCACCCTGCGTCAGGTCGGCTCCCTCAACCAGCAAGGGAGCGACGCCCTGATGGCGCGGCTGGCGGACAACCTGACGGCGCTGGTGGAGCACTGCTGCAACCTGAAGGCCCACGTCACACCCCGAGCGACTTCCCGGGGCTTGGCCTCTCGCAAGCCGCGCTCGATAGGGTGCTGAGCGGGCGCGAGGTGGAGACCCTGCTGCCCATGACCTCGCTTCAGCAGAGCATGTTCCATCACAGGGCGCTGCTGCCCCGGGATCACGCCTATCACCTGCAGACCGAGATTGACTATCACCAGCCGCTGGACGTGGCGGTCTACCGTCAGGCCTGGCAGGGGCAGATCGCCCGCTGGCCAGCCCTTCGCAGCGAACTGGTGCTGGCGGATGGGGTGGCGCTGCAGCGCATCCTCAAGCGCGCCGAGTTCCCGTTCCACTATGAGGATTTGTCTGAAGTGGAAAATGCAGAGGCTCGAGTTCAAGCCTATCGTGAGCAGGATCTGGCCCGCCCGGTCCCGCTGGAGCAGGCCCCCCTGCTGCGCCTTGCCTGTTTCAAATTGGCCCCCGATCACCACAAGGTGATCTTCAGCGCCCATCACGGCGTGCTGGATGGCTGGAGCGGCCCCGTGTTGCTGGGTTCCTTGCAT
The DNA here is from genome assembly GCF_027705505.1 of Aeromonas sp. QDB56. Classification (NCBI taxonomy): domain Bacteria; kingdom Pseudomonadati; phylum Pseudomonadota; class Gammaproteobacteria; order Aeromonadales; family Aeromonadaceae; genus Aeromonas; species Aeromonas sp. QDB56. The sequence goes on along the minus strand of NZ_JAPDBZ010000003.1, from coordinate 47,752 downwards.
CGTGGCTATCAGGCGCTGATGAACGGCCTGTTGCCGCAGGGCGAGCCGGATTCCGCCTGGCTCGAATTTGGCCGCCATATCGCCAGCCAAGCCCGCAGCGCCGAGACCTACTGGCAGGGGCGGGAGGAGCTGCTAACAAAGCCTAACGATCTCGCCTGCCTGTTCGGGGTGACGCTGGACGCTCGCGCAAGCGGGCGCCACACCCAGCAGCGACCGGCGGTGTGCGCCACGGCGCTGCCGGCCGAGGTAGCGACCTTGCTCGCGCGCCGAGCCTGCGAGCTTGGCGTGACCGCAGGCCTGTTGGCCCAATATGCCTGGCACCGTCTGCTGGCATGCCGCTCTGGCGATGCCGTTACCCTGGTGGGCAACGTGACCCCAGGCCGGGATTACCCCATCGAGGGGATCACCGCAAGCGTCGGGCTCTACATCAACAGCCTGCCGTTGGCCCTGGAGTGGCACACCGAGTTGAGCTTGGCCGAGCATATCGCCCGATTGCAGGCCGATCTGATGGCGCTCAATGAGCACGGTACCCAGTCGCTGGCGGCACTGACCAAAGGCCGGTCGCGTCTGTTCCAGAGCCTGTTCGTGTTCGAGAACTATCCCATGCCGGCAACCCCTGCCGCCCCCGAACCCCACCAGTTGGTGCCGCGCTTTGGCGCCGTGGTGGAGAAGGTGGAGCTTCCTCTCTCCTTGGTGGTCAGCAGCCGGGGCGAGACGCTCCAGCTGCGCCTCGAGTTCGACGGCGAGCAGATCCCCGAGGCCCGGGCAGAGGCGGTGCTGGCTGACTGGCTGGCCGAGCTCGACTGGCTGGCGCAGACGGATCTGAGCCAACCGGCCAGCGTGGCGGCGGTACAGTCCCCGGTGATGCCGCTGGTGGTCGCCACCAGGGCGGAGCCCAGCCTGGCTCAGCCGCCGGCCGAGGCCCGCGTGCTGGTGGCCCTGTGGGAGCGCCAGTGCGGCGTGCCCGGCATCTGGCAGCAGACCCTGTGTGAACTCGGGGTGGATTCGGTGCAGCAGCTCGCCCTGCTGGCGGCCCTCAACGAGGCGTTTGGCCAGGATCGGGCGCCGCTCACCCTGCAGACCCTCAAGGCCCATCCATCCCCCAGCCGGCTCTATCGACACTGGCTGGTGCGTCAAACGGAGGCCGCGCTATGACGGTGACCATCAAGCATAAGGCCCCGGCCGTGTCACCTCCGAGAGGCGCCCTCAAGGGGGCGGCCAACCTGGGCGCGCGGCTGGCGGCCTGTCTGGCCGCCACTCCGCTGGCCCCCGCCATCCGTATGGGCGGGGAGGGCATCAGTGAGGGCGGATCAGATGAGCAGTGGCTCAGCTACGGCGCGCTCAATGCCAGGGTCGGCCAGATTGCCACCCGTCTGCAGGGGCTGGCGGTGGGGGAGCGGGTCGGCCTCTATCTGGCGCGCAGCCCCGATCTGGTGGCCAGCCTGCTGGCCTGCCTGCGCCTCGGCCTCTGCTTCGTGCCGCTCGAGCCGGACTTTCCCCTGGAGCGGCTGCAGGGGATCGCCCGCCAGGCGCGCCTGTCGGCGGTGATCTGCGATGACGAGGCGGGCACCCCGGACTTCGGCTGCCCCCTGCGCACCCTGGATGGGCCAGCAGCAGGGCCCGTCTCTTGGCCTCAGGTGGATGACGCCCTGGCCGCCTACATGATGTTAACCTCGGGCTCCACCGGCGAGCCCAAGGGGGTGGTCATCAGTCGGCGGGCCCTGCTCTGCTTCCTCGACGGGATCCGCGAGCGGCTCGGCCTCTCACCTGGCTGCCACTGGCTATTCATCACCACTCCGGCCTTCGACATCTCCTTGCTGGAGATGTTGGGGCCGTTCTGGGGCGGTGGCCGGCTGACGGTGGCTGGCGGTGAGCACAACAAGGATCCGCTGGGGATGCTGGCCCTGCTCGAGGCCGACCCCTCCATCAACTGGCTGCAGGCCACCCCGGCCTGCTGGCGCATGCTGCTCAAGGCGGGCTGGCAGGGGCGCAATACCCTCACCGCCCTGTGCGGTGGCGAGGCGCTGGACCCAGGTCTGGCCGAGCAGCTCTGTGCCCGCACCCGGCGGCTGTGGAACTGCTACGGGCCGACCGAGGCCACCGTCTGGTCCCTGGTGAGCGAGGTGCGCTGGCCGCCGGTTGGCGGGCAGATCACCATCAGCCACAGCCTGCCCGGCTATCGTCACTGGGTGCTGGACGAGGCGGGGCAGCCGGTGGTAGAGGGGGAGTGCGGCGAGCTCTGCATCGAGAGCCCGGCCCTGTGCGAGGGGTACTGGCGCAAGCCGGCCTTGACCAGCGCCGCCTTCCTGCGCCTTGCCACCCATCGCCTCTATCGCACTGGCGATCGGGTGCGCCTCCTTGGGGCGGACCGCTTCCTCTATCTGGGACGGCGCGACGATCAGGTCAAGCTGCGGGGCTTTCGCATCGAGCTCGGCGAGGTGGAGGCGGGACTGCGCCGCCAGGCCGGGGTGCAGGAGGCGGCTGTGCGCCTGGTGGGCGAGGGGAACGAGGCCATGCTGGTGGGCTACGTGGAGGCGAAAAGCGGGGTGACCCTTAATCGCCTCGCCCTGCGCAAGGGGCTGCAGGCGACGCTGCCGCACTACATGGTGCCGACACGGCTTATCCTGCTGGATGCCCTGCCCAAGACCGGCAGCGGCAAGCTCGACAGAAAGGCGCTGCCATTACCGGGGTGACAAAGGGCTTGCAGGCTCGATGCCTCAATAACAGGGTGCTGGCACGGATCCTCTTGCTGGATGCCCTGCCAAAGACTGGCAGTGGCAAACTGGACAGAAAGGCGCTGCCATTGCCCGAGTAGTCGCCTTGCCGGATGGTAAGAGCGATGGATAAAAAAGAAGCCCGCATCATGCGCAATGCTGTTCAGATAAGCACATTTTTGACTAATTATTCATAAATGCGACTTGAGTTGGGGGAGCAAGGCTGTTTCCAGTCGATGTTCCTTCAGCCTTTATCCAGCGTGGCTTGCAATAGAAAGAGGGAGGCATCATGCCTCCCTCATTTTTTAGCCCTGATACTACGTGGACTGGAACTCAAATTCTCTTAAGTGAACAGCATTGCGCATCATGCGGGCTTCTTGTTGGCCGTAAACCGAGGGATTAGTGAGCGATGGGGGCGGCATCCGCCTTGGTGAGCAGGCGCTCGACGTCGTCGATCACCTTGAGGGCCGCCTGGGGGCCGCCGGTGGAGGTCCAGAGTGACCCGTCCACGGCGCCGAAGCGCTTGCCCTTGATGGCGCCGAGCTGCTGGAAGGCCGGGGTCTGCTCGGCCTGCTTCATGGCATCCACCGCATCCCCGCTGGTGCTGAGGGTGCCGATCACCAGCCAGTCACCGTCCAGCAGGTTGAGGGATTCGAGGCTCAGGGCCGGGGAGTGGGGGCTCTTGTCGCCAATCTGGTGGGAGGGGCGGGTGAGCCCCATCTCGGTGACCACGCTGCTGGCGAAGGTGCCGCCGTGCATGTAGCTCGGCCCCTTGGGGTTCCAGCGCACTATGCTCATCTGTTCCCCCTGATGCTGGGCGAGCTTGCTGCGGGCCTCTGCCAGGCGGGCCTCATACCGGGTGAGGAACGCCTTGGCCTCGGCCCCCCGGTTCATCGCGTCGGCACTGCGACCGAACACGGTTTTCCAGGGCTCGCCCCAGTTGCCGGTGACGACGGTGGGGGCGATCTCCTTGAGCAGGGCCAGGAGCTCGGGCTTGGTCTGGCCGGTGAGGATGAGGTCCGGCTCCAGATCGATGAGGGTCTCCAGATTGGGGTTGTCCAGATCCCCGACCACGGCGATCTCCTTGCCCGCCTTGTCCAGCAGATAGCGGGGCAGGGTGGACTGGCCGCGCCCATTGACGGTGCCCACCGGCTGCACCCCCAGAGTCAGGGCGCTGTCGAGATCGAGTTCGCTCAACACGACGACCCGCCGGGGCGCATCGGGGACGCTCTGGGGCTGGCCGTTGGCATCGATGACCTGGCGGCTGCCCGCCTGGGCCTGGAAGCCCGTCAGGCTGGCCAGCATGAGCAAGGTGGCCAGCGGGGAGAAGATCTTCATGGTGACATCCTTATGGGTGAAATCGGTGGGCCGGAGTCTGTGGAAAGTGCCTGAGAGCCGCCCGGCCAGCCCCGAATGGGCGGGGACATGCTACCACAAAGCAAGTGAGAAGCGTTGTCATTTGTATTTGTGGCATGACCTCGGCTTGCTTTGGTACCATCGCAGGCCCCTGTCAGGAGCCTTGCATGTTGCCTCGTTGTCCCTCACTCGATGGATCCTTTGTCCGTCAATTCGATGCCTTGTACCTGCCGGGCCTGGAGACGCTGTCTCTTCATCGGGTCAGTTTTGATCCCGCCGCCTTCTCGCCGGAGTGCTTTGGGGCCCAGGGCATCATCCTGCCTGCTTCATTGCAGGGGGCTGCCCCCAAGCGCCTCGGGGAGTTTCTGGCGGGGCGTCTCGCAGCCCGTGAGGCCCTGCGTCCCTTCGGTCTTGCAGGATGCAGCGTGGCCATCGGAGCGGCCCGGGAGCCACTCTGGCCTGAAGGGGTGGAGGGGAGCATCAGCCACAGCCGGCTGGCGGGAGAGGGGGTGGCCCTGTGTGCGGTGCGTCCGGGCCAGGAGGGAATCGGGCTGGATCTGGAGGCCTGGCTCGATGGCGACCAAGGGGCGAAGCTCTGGCCCGGCATCATGGATGGGGAGGAGTGGGGGCGGCTGGAGGCGGGGGTTCACGACGCCCAGCTGAGCCTGGCAGAGGGCGTGACCCTGGTGTTTTCCGCCAAGGAGAGCCTCTTCAAGGGGCTCTATCCCCGGGTGGGGCGCTACTTTGACTTTCTCGATGCCCGCTGGCTCGCCATGACGGCGCAGACTCTCACCCTGGAGCTCAAATGCCCGCTGACACCGACCCTGCCAGCCGGCTGGCGCTGCACCCTGCACTGGCAAGCCCTGCCGGGGGGCGTGCTCACCGTCTTGCTGCTGTGAGCACGATGCCAGCGCCCGGATAACGCCAACGCAAAGCCCAGAGAAAGAAACCGCCATCAGGCGGTTTCTTTCTCTGGCACAGGGTATGGCTCAGGCCGACACGCCATGGTCGGCGCGCAGGCGAGGCGCTTCGTCAGCGCGTCGGCGGGGCACGATGACAGGGGCCCCGTCGCCGGGGGCGTGCAGTATGTCCACATCGGTCTGGTAGAGGCGATCGATGAGGGGCTTGGTCACCACCTCCCGGGCCGGGCCCATGGCCTGGATGGCGCCATCCCCCAGGGCAATCAGCTCGTCGCAGTAGCGGGCGGCGGTGGCGAGATCGTGGATGACGATAAGCACCGTCTTGCCCTCGGCGGCGACCCGATGGATGGCTTCCATCACCTCGGTCTGGTGGCCGATGTCCAGCGCGCTGGTGGGCTCGTCCAGCAAGATGATGTCCGCATCCTGTGCCAGCACCATGGCGAGCCACACCCGCTGGGCCTGGCCGCCGGACAGCGAACTGGCGCTCTGGTGCCAGATGGCATCAAGCTGCATCCGCTCCCGGGCCCAGTCCACCATGCGGGCATCTTCCTCGCTCCACTGATTGAACCAGCCCTGATGGGGATGGCGGCCATATTGCACCAGCTGCTCCACCAGGATACCGGGGGGGACCAGGGGGCGTTGGGGCAGATAGGCGAGTTCCCGAGCCAGGGCTTTGGCGCCATAGGCACCGAGTGGCTTCTCCTTGAGCAGGATCTCCCCGGACCGGGGCTGCTCCTGTCCCGCAAGGAGCTTGAGCAGCGTGGATTTGCCGCCGCCGTTGGGGCCGACGATCCCCACCAGCTTGCCCCGGGGGAGGGAGAAGGAGATCTCCTTGAAGATGGTCTTTTGCGGGTAGCCGAACTGGAGTCGGTTCACGGTGAGCGTCATCGGGCGGCCCTCGGTCTGTATTGAAAATGGATGAATGCCATGGTCAGTCGGCCTTCTGGCGATCTTTGAGCAGGATGAAGAGCAGCAGCAGGCCGCCGAGAATGCGGGTCATGATGCCGGTGGCCACCTCGTGGGGGCTGGCCAGCACCCGCACCAGGGTGTCGCTTGCGAGCAGCATCAGGGCGCCGCACAGGGCGGCAATCCAGAGCGGCACGATGCGATCCCGGCTGAGCCAGGAGGCAAGGATGGGGGCCGCCATGGCAATGAAGACCACGGGGCCGCCGATGGCGGTGCCAAGGGCTGCGACGATGATGGCCTGGGCCAGCACCCCGAGCTGGACCCGGTTCACGTTGACCCCGAGGGTGCTGGCCGTCACCGGTCCCAGGCGCAGCACGCCGAGGGAGCGGGAGAGACAGACGGTCCAGGGACAGATGAGCAGGAGCAGCAGGCTCACCGGTAGCAGGGTGCCATAGCCCTGACCGACGAAGTTGCCCATGTTCCACAGATAAAGGCTGGTGAGGTGCACCAGGGACTGGGTGGACATGACGAACTGGCCGAGGGCGTTCATCAGCTCGGAGACCCCGATGCCGATCACCACGAACAGGTAGCCCTGCTCCCCGGGCTTGTTGCACAGGGCATAGAGCACGGCGGCGGCAAACAGGGCGCCGAACGGCGCGGCCCACCAGGGCCAGGTGCCCAGCGTCAGATAGAGGGAGAAGATGATGATGGCAAGGGATGCCCCCTCGTTGACCCCTATCATGTCCGGGGTGGCGAGGCGGTTTCGCACCAGGGTCTGCACCAGGCAGCCCGAGAGTCCCATGGCGGCGCCGGCCACCAGCACCGCCAACAGGCGCGGCAGTCGGATCTTGAAGACGGTTACCTGATCGAGTCGGCTTCCCTCCCCGAGCAGGGTCTGGATCACCCCCATCATGGTGATCTTGCCGGAACCCAGGGTGAGGGCCAGCAGGGAGAGCAGGGTGAGGGCGAGCAGGAGCCCCAGGGTGATGAGCCAGGCGCGGCGGTGCAGCAACAGGGTGTGGCTGCCAAGGCGAAGGCAGAGGGTGCCGCTCGGGAGTGAGAGAGAGTTCTTCATGGGCGTGGCACCTTATTTGACGGCCAGCAGGGAGCGGAAGCCGCCGCTGCGCACCACCAGGATGAGCACGGGCGCCCCGATGAGCGCCAGAATGACGCCGTTGGGCAGCTCGTAGGGCTGGATTAGCCAGCGGGCCAGCACATCGGCTCCGAGCAGAAAGAGCACCCCGAACAGGGCGGAGAAGCGCACCTGGATGGCGAGGCGAACCGGCTCCACCAGGCGGGCGCAGTAGGCGGCGAGGAAGCCGACAAAGCCGATGGGACCAGCGATGGCGATGGCGCAGGCGGTGAAGAGCGTTGCGGCCAGGAGCACGCCGATCCGCACCCGGGTGGGGCGGATGCCGAGGGCCCTGGACTGGTTATCCCCCATCTGCATCAGGGTGAGAGGGCGACAGAGCGCCAGTGTCAGCAGCAGGGCGGCCAGGGCGAAGGGGACCACGGTGAGTACCGCTTCCAGACTGGAGGCGGCAAGGGACCCTAAGTTCCAGAAGCGGAACTGCTCCAGCACCACCCGGTTGGAGAGCAGCAGGAAGTTGGAAAGACCGCCGAAGGTGGCGGAGAGGGCGACCCCTACCAGGATGAGCTTGAGGGGGTTGGAGCGCCCCACCATGAGGCCGAGGCCCAGCACGATGAGGTTGCCGAGCAGGGCCCCCATGCCGGACCAGAGCAGATACCCGTAGGCGGATTCGACGCCAAACCAGGTGAGGCCGATCACCAGAGCAAAGACGGCGCCGGCATTGACCCCGAGCAGGCCGGGTTCGGCCAGAGGGTTGCGGGTGGCACTTTGCAGCATGGAGGCCGCCAGGGAGAGTGATGCCCCCACCACCAGGGCTGCCAGGGTACGGGGCAGGCGCAGGGTATGGACTATCATGGCGAGCTTTTCATCGGCCACGAAGGCGGGATCGCCCATCAGGAAACCAGCGACCTCGCGGCCACCATAGACACCGGCCCCGGTGGCCAGTGACAGACAAATCAGCAGGAAGAGGAGCAGCACGCCGAGCCAGAACAGCCGAGCTTGGTATCTGAGCACTCAATGACTCCTTGAATTCGGGGAGGCAGAAACGCAAAAAGGGAGCCCCGCGACCGGGGCTCCCGCAGACAGGATGGATTACAGCTTGTAATCGACCCCTGCGTAGACGGTGCGACCTTCCAGGATGAAGTCGGCGTCGGTCGCCACCTCGTCACGCTGGGTGTTGGTGAGGTTGGTGATGCCGAGCTTGAAGTCCAGGGCCGGCGTGACGGTCCACTTGGTGTTCACGTCCAGGGTCTGGTAGTGCTTGGAGGTGAATGCCTGGGCGTTGCGGGCCGGCACCTTGATCAGCTGGCTGCCGACATACTGCCAGGCCAGGTTGGCGCTGACCACGTCGCTCGCCTTCCAGTCCAGGCCGATGTTGCCGGTGTGATCCGGGGTCTTGGCCAGATCGTCACCCGTGCTCTTGTCTTCGGAGTCCAGAAGGGTCAGGTTGCCGGTCAGCTGCACGTTGTCCAGCACGTCGAACCAGCCGGTCAGCTCCAGCCCCTTGATGCGGGCCTTCTTGACGTTGAGGTAGGTCATGACGGTCGGACGGTAGCCCGGGCCCCACTGATCGCTCTGGATCAGATCCTCGATCTCGTTGTGGAAGCCGGTCACCCCTGCGCCGAAGCGATCGGCGTTGTAGGCGGTGCCAAGCTCGTAGCTGACGGAGGTTTCCGGCTTCAGATCCGGGTTGCCTATCACCTTGCAGGCGCCGCGGCAGGCGGTGGTGGCGAACCCTTCGCTGGACTGGGCCAGGGTCGGGGCCTTGAACGCCTTGCCGGCGCCCCCCTTGATCACCCACTCGTCACTCAGGGAGTAGAGGGCGTAGGCACGGGGGCTGAACTCGTTGCCATAGGTCTCGTGGTGATCCAGACGGCCGGAGAGCGTCAGGGCCAGATCCCCAAAGCCGAACTCGTCTTGCAGGTAGAGGGCGCTCTGGCTCGCATCCACGCTGCCGTTCTGGATGCTGCGGCTGTGCTCCAGCTCGGTCTTGCGGAACTCTGCACCCGAGGTCAGCAGGTGATCCCCGAGGTAGCCGCTCAACTGGCCATCCACCGTGTTGTTGGTCTGGGTGATGTCGGCGGCGCCACCGTTGAGCTGGGAGTCATCCATCAGATCGGTCTGCTCGAAGTAGTAACGAGCGCGGCTGTCGAAGTGTTCCCAATGGCCGTTGTGGGTCAGCCCCAGGCTCAGGCGATCGAGTTTCTGCACGTTGTGGGGGGTAGCCGGTGCGGTCGGGGCACGGGGCACGTTGTTGAAGTAGCTGTCCATGTCGTTCTGGTTGTAACCCAGATCGAAGTCGATGTCCTGGTTGTCGGCCACCAGCCACTTCAGGCTGGAGAGCACGTTGACCACTTCCCGTTTCTCCAGGGCGTCGGCATCCGGGTTGTTGGACTGCTCGCTCTTCCAGCGATCCCGCTGATAGCCTTCCACCACCACGCTGCCCAGCAGCTTGTTGTCGATCAGGGCGCCGGAGACGAAGGCGCTACCCTGGTTGGCATCCCCGCCATCCCCCTTGGTGGGCATGGTGTGGGTGTAGCCGACGGCCGCTTCGGTGTTCTCCTTGGCCTGGCGCAGGATCACGTTGACCACGCCGCCGAGGGCATCGGCCCCGTACAGGGAGGAGACGGGACCGCGGATCACCTCGATGCGCTCGATGGCGGCCATGGGGATGGAGCTTAAGTCGAAGTCGTTGCCAAAGGAGCTGCCCAGGGTCTCGCGGGCGTTGACCCGCTTGCCGTTGACCAGCAGCAGGGTGTAGTCACCGCCCATGCCGCGGATCTTGATCTCGTTGCGACCCGTGGGGTTGGTGCCGATGATGTTGACACCGGGCACGTGCTTGAGGGCATCGCCGATGTTGTTGACGTTCATCTTGTCCAGATCGGCGCGGGTGACCACGGAGACGCTGGCCGGGGCGGTCAGCTCGGTGTGCTTGGTCTGGGTGGCGGTGACCACCACCGTCTCGTTGGCCTTGACGGACTCGGCCTGGGCCAGGCCCGGTGCGGCCAGCAGACCAAGGGAGAGCAGAATGGGGTTCAGTTTAAAGAGGCCGTGCTGCAACTGCATTGTCAAAAACTCCATGGATATAACTGAGGTTATGGGGTCCGGATTCTTCTGATCCGGTGCTCACTGACTTCCTTGTCTGGCGGTGCCAGAGGCAGGATTATTGTTATCTCTTGTGCTCTTCAGGCCCCGGATGAGGAACCAGACACCGGCGCAGGCCACCAGGGTGCACGCAATGTTGATCCAGGCCAGGGTGGGGAAACCGTGCAGGGCGCCCCCCTCGTCGGAGACCAGATATCTGGCGGAGAACAGGCTGCCTAGGCCCGCCGCCACATTGGTGACCGAGCCCTGGAAAGACATGAAGGCGGCGCGCTGATGGGGGGCCGGAATGGCCGCCGTGACCGCGAGGGTGGTGCTGGCACGGGCGGAGCTCAGGGCCATGAAGAGGGTGAACAGCAGATAGAGAGGCAGGCCTGCCGGCAAGGCAAAGCCCACCAGGGTGATCAGGGCCAGGGCCAGGCTGGTGAGCAGGATGGCGCCCTGGGCGCGGCCCTGATCGATCCAGCCGCCGCACAGGCGCATGGTGGCCATGCTGGCAAGGCCGCCGCACAGATAGAGGCTGGCGATCTGCTCGCGCGGGAAACCCAGGTTGAACTGGAAGTAGTTGGCAAAGTGCGGAATGAGCAGGAAGTGGCCGAACATCTGCAGGCAGAGGATGAAGAGGGCTCCCTGGCAGAGCGGTGACCCCAGCAACTGGCGCATCCCCTGGCCTGCCGGGGCCCGGTTGACCGGCAGGGACGGCAGCCAGATGGCACACAGCAGGGCCAGCAGCAGGCCGCCAGCACCAAACAAGAGGAAGGGGCTCTGCCAGCCAGACCACTGGGCCAGCACGAGGGCCGCGGGCACGATCAGAATGGCGGCCAGGGAAAACGCCATGCCCACGTAGGCGAGACGGCGGCCCCGCTCGGCGGGCGGTACCAGATCCAGCACCGCCGCCATCAGGATGGCCCCAAGGGGGCCGGCGACGCAGCCGGATAGGATAAAGAGCAGCAGCAGGGTCTGGCTATCCTCGGCCAGGGCGCAAGCCATCAAGAGCAGGAAGCGCAGGACCAGCAGTACCAGCAGGGCGGGTTTGCGGTTGACCCGATCGAGCCAGGGGGCGGCCAGGAGGCCCAGCAGGGCGGCTCCCAGGGTGGCGCCGCCGCTGAAGTAACCTGTCTGCTCCGGCAGCATCCCCAGGCGGGTTACCAGTTCCGGGCCAAGGGGCATCACCATCATCATGCAGCCCATGGAGAGCATGTTGATGAGCAGCGCAAGGTGGATGGCGGCAGGGGTGGATGCGACGGATTCTGGCTTCATCAGAGGCTGACTCGAAAAAATGAGTCCGAATTGTATCCGAGGGTTTTTGTTGTGACAACAAATGATAACCATTTTTATTTGTATTTATTGGTATCTTAACGAGTCTTTATCAGGTGCCTCTGTGTGGGGTTGCATACTAGGCCCGTTGCAATCGGGGCGCCATGGACCATGATGGCAGGAAGCGAGAGGGTGGCGGTGAACGCCGGGAGGAGAAGATGCGCGCTGGATCAGGGTATTGGGGGCTGGGGTGCTGCCTGTTGCTGGCATTGCCCCTGAGGGCCGAAGTGAAGGTCATACCGGTATTCGAGGCGGATGCCGCGGTGCAGACGCTCAAGGAGATCTACCCGGATCTCGGGGTGAGCGCCATGGGCAACCAGCTGGTACTGAGCGGAACCCCCGCCCAGTTGCAGGAGGCCGAGCGTACCCTGGCGCAAGTGAACCAGCCGCCCCAAAGCCTGCTCATCGAGTGGCGGGTGGATGGCGCCTCCAGCCGTCAGCAGGCCGGAGTGGGGCTGGGCCTGGATGCCAAACGGCAGTGGCTGCTGGAGGGGGATGCCCGGCACTATGAACGCAGCCAGAGTGACAACTGGCAGGTGCGTGGCCTCTCCGGACGGCCCGTGTTGTTGCAGATGGGGTCCTATCAGCCGGTCACCTTTTACCAGTGGCAGGGGGGAAGGGTGGTGGGCATGATGCCGCTGATGAACGGTCTCTACGCCACCGCGACCCTGATAGGGGACAGGGTGCAGGTGGCCCTCAGCAGTGAACAGGCAAGAGTGGAGCGAGGCAACATACACACCGGCCAGAGTGCCACCGAGGTGAGCGGCGCCCCGGGCCAGTGGCTGACGGTGGGGGAGCTTTCCACAACCCAAGGCAGCCGGGAGGCCGCGATCGCCAATCCATCAGGCATGGGCGGGGCCAGCGGCAGCGAACGCCAGACTCTGCAGATCCGGGTCACGCGCCAGTGAACCAGCCTGTCAGTGGGGCTGATCCAGAGCATAATCCCGCAACTGGCGGCTTCTCAGCAGATACCAGAGCGCCCAGAGGCTGGCGATGAGCACCAGGGCGGTGGGCCAGTTGAACGACCACTGCTGCAGATTGAGGCTGTGCAGTTGCATCAGCAGGCCACTGACGGCAGAGCAGAGCAGCAGCAAGGGACTGTGGCGTCTGAGCCAGGCTCTGGCACTGTGGGTCTGGCGATGGGTGCCGCCGCAGGCGAGCAGCGCCAGCATGGCGGGCACGTCCGTCAGCAGGCTGATATAGAGGGTGAGCTTGTCCGGGTAGAAGAGGGTCAGGGTGGCGCTGCCACTCTCCCGGGTGACCCCCGCCATCAGAAACAGCCAGACCGAGCGGGTCAGCAAGAGGGCGATGGGCCAGAACCAGAGCGGGGGGCGCAACTGGCCGTGATCGTCGTAACGGTGTTCGGGGTAGAGGGTCATGGTGGCCCGGTATCCATTCATGCAGTGCGAGTGATGAAGGGGATATGGGGCACAGGGCAGGCCATTACAAGGCCGGCAACGGCCGGGAATTAATCGGGGGGTCATGCCCCCCAATCCGCAGTCTTTAGTTGCCGGGTTCCGGCGTCACAGCCAGCCTTTTCGCTTGAAGAAGAGACCGGTGCCCAGCGATGACATCACCATCAGCACCAGGGAGAGGGGATAGCCGTATTCCCAGGCGAGCTCCGGCATGCGGCCAAAGTTCATGCCGTAGATGCTGGCGATAAGGGTCGGCGGCAGGAAGATGACCGCGGCTACCGAGAAGATCTTGATCACCTTGTTCTGCTCCAGATTGGTCACCCCCATGGAGGCCTCCAGCTGGAAGTTGATCTTGTCGAACAGGAACTGGGTATGGGGCAGCAGGGATTCCACGTCGTGCAGCATCTCGTCGATCCACTTGTTCTGCTCCCCCGTCATGCGCTGGCGCAGGCTGCGTTTGAGAAAGCGCAGGGCGCGGCGGGTATCGTGCAGGGAGAGACGGATCTGGCCGTTGGCCTCTTCCTGGGCCATCAGCTCCTTGAGCATGGGGTTGATCTGGTCCGGCTCGAAGATCTGATCGGCGGTGTTCTCCAGGGTCTTGTACCCATCCTCGATCAGGTCTGAGAGGTACTCCACCTTGAGGTTCTGCACCTCCAGCAGGATGTCGAGGGCATCTTCGACCTCCAGTCTGTCCTGACGCATGTAGTGGCGCAGCAAACGCACCAGGCCGATGTCATCCTCGCGAATGCTGATCAGCAGGTTGTTGCGCAGGGTAAAAGAGACGTGCACACCCTTGGTGTCGCGACCGATGCGCTGGGGAAACAGGGAGTGGATGTGCAGACCGTCGGTGTCCCAGTAGAAGCGGGCGGATGCCTCGATGTCATCGAGCTCCTCCTTGTCCGGCACCTCCTCCAGGAACAGGCCCGTCAACCATTCTCGCTCCGCAGTGTCCGGCCTGTAGGCATCCAGCCAGACGGTGTTGTCGGGAACGATGTCATCCGGCCCGAGCGTGACTATGTCCAGCACCTTGTTGTTGAGAATGTAGGCGGTGATCATCTGTCCCCCCTTAAGAAGTCATGGGTAATCAGGGATGGTTGCACAGGTTCATGCGGCCTTAGATCGCACGGAAAGCGATCCCATGAAATAGCATAACGAGGCCGATGGACAACCTGAATGCGGCGAACTATACAGGGGCGGGACCCGCTTGTCAGGGCCTATTCATCAGGGGTTCAGCCTGTTCGCTCAAAAAATCGGCGAGGTCGGATCAGCCGTGGCGACCCCGATGCGGGCGATCCCGGCGTCGCCTTCTTTGTTCGCCCTGGTGTGGGGGAGGGCCCGGGCTCACCGGCGGGAATGGCGGGTTGCTGGTCGCCCTGCGACAGCCCCCGGCCAAGCGCAGGAAACGGTCTCCGGGCGGTGTTCCGGGGCTGCGTCTCCTTGTTATCTGCTCTGGTGTGCGTGGGCAAGCCTGTTACAGATTGGGATAGTTGGGGCCCGAGCCGCCCTGGGGCGGCGTCCAGACGATATTCTGGCTGGGATCCTTGATGTCGCAGGTTTTGCAGTGAATGCAGTTGGCGGCGTTGATCTGCAGCCTTGGCCGGGTATCCCCATCAAGGATCTCGAACACCCCCGCCGGGCAGTAGCGCTGGGCGGGTTCGGCCCAGGTGGGCAGGTTGACCTCGACCGGAATGCGCGCGTCCTGAAGGGTCAGGTGACAGGGTTGATCCTCGTCGTGGCTGGTGCTGGCCAGATAGACGGAAGAGAGCTTGTCGAAGCTGAGCTTGCCGTCGGGTTTGGGGTAGTCGATGGGCTGGCAACGGCTGGCCAGGCGCAGCTGGCGGTAATCCGGCTCCTTGTCCAGCAGAGTAAAAGGAGAGGTCAAGGCAAAGAGTCGCTGCTCCAGCCAGTTGAAGGCGCCGCCGAGCCAGGGGCCGAAGCGGTGCAGGGCGGCCCCGACGTTGCGGGCCCTCTTCAGTTCCCGGGTCAGCCAGCTTTGCAGCAGCGCGTCCTGAAACTCGGCCAGATCCCGTCCCCCTTCATCCCCTCCTCGCAGTGCCATGGCGACCGTCGCGGCCGCCACCATGCCGGACTTCATGGCAGTGTGGATCCCCTTGATGCGGGAGAAGTCCAGGGTGCCCGCGTCACAACCGATGAGCAGACCGCCGGGAAAGTGCATGCGCGGCAATGAGTGCCAGCCCCCCTTGGTGATGGCCCGCGCGCCGTAGCTGATGCGCTCGCCCCCCTGCAACGTTGCCGCGATGAGGGGGTGGTGCTTGAGACGCTGGAATTCGTCAAAGGGGCTGAGCCAGGGATTCTGGTAGTTGAGATCGACGATAAGGCCGACCGCCACCTGATCCTGGGCCAGATGATAGAGATAGAAGCCCCCCTGACTCTTGTTGCCCTTTCCCTCCCCAAGGGGCCAGCCGCTGCCATGGAGCACCCGCCCAGGATGGGATTGTCCCGCTGGCACCTGCCACACCTCCTTGAAGCCGATGGCGTAATGCTGCGGCTGGGCGGTATTTTCCAGATGGAATCGGGCGATCAGCTGTTTGCCGAGGTGGCCGCGCGCCCCTTCGGCAAACAGGGTATAGCGCCCATACAGGGCCATGCCGGGCACGTGATCCGGCTTGGGGTTGCCCTCCTTGTCGAGACCAAGATCACCGGTCACCACCCCGCGCACCCGGCCCTCCTCCACGATGAGGGTGCTGGCAGCAAAGCCCGGGTAGATCTCGACACCGAGGGCCTCGGCCTGCTTGCCGAGCCAGCGGCAGAGGGTGCCGAGGCTGATGATGTGGCTGCCGTCGTTGTGCATGCGGGGTGGCACCGCCCAGTGGGGCAGCTGCAGGGAGCGGCTGTCGCTTTGCAGCAGATGGACCTGATCATCCGTCACCGGCACGCCGAGGGGGGCCTCCTGCCAGCTCTCTGGCAGCAGCTCCCTGAGGGCGACGGGATCGAGCAGGGCGCCGGAGATCAGGTGGGCGCCGATCTCGGCCCCCTTCTCCAGCAGGCAGACCGAGAGGGCCGGGGCCTGCTGCTTCAATGCGATGGCGGCGCTCAGGCCTGCCGGGCCGCCACCCACGATGACGACATCAAATTCCATTGCTTCGCGTTCCATCTTGCCTCTGTGCTCGACTTGGCCTAGGGTAGTGCTGGTAGTTTACGTAAACGTAAACCACTTTGTCGGCAGAAAAGTGAGTGACGACAAGGTGGACCCACACAACAGGTATGAGGGATGACCGCCATGAAGCTGCTGGTCGCAGTCAAACGGGTCGTTGATTACAACGTCAGGATCCGGGTCAAGGGGGATGGCTCCGATGTGGAGCTCGCCAATGTGAAGATGGGCATCAACCCGTTTTGTGAAATCGCGGTGGAGGAGGGGGTCAGGCTGCGGGAAGCCGGCGTGGCATCCGAGCTGGTGGTGGTGACCTTCGGCCCCGAGGCGGCGGCCGAGCAGTTGCGCCATGCCCTGGCGCTGGGGGCGGATCGGGCGCTGCACTATGTTACCGACGAGACCCTGACTCCGCTCACCGTGGCCCGGGCCCTGCAAACGGTGTGCGGGCAGGAGCAGCCCGATCTGGTGCTGCTCGGCAAACAGTCCATCGATTCCGACAACAACCAGGTGGGGCAGATGCTCGCCGCCCTCAATGACTGGCCGCTTGCCACCTTCGCCTCCGCCATCAGGCTGGTGGAGGGGGAATTGCAGGTGACCCGCGAGATAGACGGTGGCCTCG
This sequence comes from Aeromonas sp. QDB56, assembly GCF_027705505.1. Classification (NCBI taxonomy): domain Bacteria; kingdom Pseudomonadati; phylum Pseudomonadota; class Gammaproteobacteria; order Aeromonadales; family Aeromonadaceae; genus Aeromonas; species Aeromonas sp. QDB56. The sequence continues at coordinate 31,201 of NZ_JAPDBZ010000003.1, read as the reverse complement.
AGACCCTCGGCATGGCGCTGCCCGCCGTGATGACCGTGGACTTGCGCCTCAACGAGCCGCGCTTCGCCTCCCTCCCCAACATCATGAAGGCCAAGCGCAAGCCGCTGGAGAGCCAGCCGTTCGCCGCCCTCGGGGTGGTGCCGGCCGACCAGACACGGCAGCTCGGGGTGATGGCGCCGCCGGTGCGCAGCGCCGGCATCAGGGTGGGCTCGGTGGACGAGCTGCTGGACAAGCTCAAGCACGAAGCCCAGGTGCTCTGATGGGCAGGGGCATGAGAGGGATGCCTCCCGCAGGCGTGAGCGCCATGCATGGGGCAGCGGCCCCGGGGAGCAAGGGATCAATGGATGACATGAAGGTGTTGCCATGAGCGTACTTGTGATTGCGGAACATCATCAGGGGCGGATCGCCGACAACCTGGCCCAGCTGGTCACGGCGGCGGGGCGCCTGGGGGGCGAGGTGCACCTCTTGCTGCTGGGGCAGGGGCTGACGGAGGCGGGGAAGCAGGCCGCCGCCCTCACGGGGGTAAACCGGGTGCTGCTGGCAGAACATCCCATGCTGGCGGAGGGGCTCAACGACGGGGTCGACAGACTGCTCGCCGAGGTGGCCAGGGACTACCAGCACTGCCTGATGGCGGCCAGCAGCCAGGGCAAGGATCTGCTGCCGCGAGTGGCGGCCAGGCTCGGGGTGGAGATGATCGCCGAGGTGACCGGCATCGAGGGGCCCGACACTTTCCTGCGTCCCATCTATGCGGGCAACGCCATCGCCCGGGTGGCGAGCAGCGCCCCCGTCAAGGTGCTCACCGTGCGGCCTACCGCGTTCGCCAAGGCCGGGTCCGGGGAGGAGCGTGCCGTGATGGAATCGCTGCCGGTGGCCGAGGTGCGCTGCCGTACCCGGCTCATCGAGCGGCGTGCGGTGCGCTCCGCCAGACCCGAGCTCGGGGCGGCCCGGGTGGTGGTCTCCGGCGGGCGGGCACTCGGCTCGAAAGAGCACTTTGCCCTCATCGACGCCCTGGCGGACAAGCTGGGGGCTGCCGTCGGGGCATCGCGGGCCGCCGTGGATGCGGGTTATGTCTCCAACGACCTGCAGGTGGGGCAGACCGGCAAGGTGGTGGCCCCCGAGCTCTACATCGCGGTGGGCATCTCGGGGGCCATCCAGCATCTGGCGGGGATGAAGGAGTCCAAGGTGATCGTCGCCATCAACAAGGACGCGGAGGCCCCCATCTTCCAGGTGGCGGACTACGGTCTGGTGGGGGATCTCTTCACCCTGCTGCCGGAGCTCACCGCCAAGCTGTAAATTTGCCACAAAGGGGCGAACAAAGCCGTCCGTGCTGTCTCGCCCCCGTTTCCATGCATATTCTCTGCAAGCCCTGGCCCGTTCAGGGCTTTTGTCTGATGGGTGCCCGGTGGCGCCGGGGCAAAAGGTTGCGCTGGATCCCAAAAAGCCTTTGCCCCCACGGGGGCTGTCGTGTAAAAACGTTCGAGTCACCGATCACACACATCCATTCACGGAAAGCGTCATGAGCAAACAGATTTACAACTTCTGCGCCGGCCCTGCCATGTTGCCGGTTGAAGTCATGGAGCGCGCCCAGCGCGAATTTTGTAATTTCCAGGGGCTGGGAGCCTCGGTCATGGAGCTTTCCCATCGCGGCAAGCCCTATATGGCGGTCGCCGAGAAGGCCGAAGCGGACCTGCGCGACCTGCTGGCGGTGCCGGACAACTACAAGGTGCTCTTCATGCACGGCGGTGGCCGCGGCCAGTTCTCCGCCGTGCCCATGAACCTGCTGGGTGGCGCCAACAAGAAGGCGGATTACCTGGTGACCGGCGTCTGGGCCCAGAGCGCCGTGGATGAAGCCCAGAAATACGGTGACATCCAGACCTTCCAGGGGGTGGCCAAGAACGAGCAGGGGGTCTCCCACCTGCTGCCGACGCCGGCGTTTCGCGCCGATGCCGCCTATGTGCACTACTGCCCGAACGAAACCATCGATGGCATCGAGATGTTCGACATCCCGGCCACCGGCGATGTGCCCCTGGTGGCGGATCTCTCCTCCACCATCCTCTCCCGTCCCCTCGACGTGAGCCGCTTCGGCATCCTCTACGCCGGTGCCCAGAAGAACATCGGCCCCTCTGGTCTGGCCATCGCCATCGTGCGCGACGACCTGCTGAACCAGGCCCGCGCCGATGTGCCGTCTATCTTCGACTACCAGCTCACCGCCAAGAACGACTCCATGTTCAACACGCCCCCCACCTACGCCTGGTATCTGGCCGGTCTGGTGTTCGAGTGGCTCAAGGAGCAGGGTGGCCTGGCGGCGATGGAAGCACGCAACAAGGAGAAGGCCGACTTCCTCTACGGCTACCTCGATCAGTCGAACTTCTATGGCAACAAGGTGGATGTGGCCTGCCGCTCCCGCATGAACGTGCCCTTCCAGCTGAAGAACGAGGCCCTGGACAAGCTGTTCCTGGCGGAGTCGGAAGCGGCCGGTCTGCTGGCCCTCAAGGGACACCGCATCGTCGGTGGCATGCGCGCCAGCCTCTACAACGCCATGCCCCTGGAAGGGGTCAAGGCCCTGGTCAGCTTTATGGATGACTTTGCCAAACGCCACGGTTGAGGCGTGTCTCCCCATTGCCAGACGCCGGGGACTCCCCGGCGTCTGTTTTTCAGACCCATCCTGACCCAGGCCGCCCTCTCCCGCGGTCGTGCCACTGTCGAACTTGCCGCGGGGGACGCGGGCTGTTAACGTCCGGTCAGGTGATTTAATTGAGATCGAACAGGAAGTCTATGAATTCGTTGCGTTTGGAACCCATTTCTAGCGTGGCCGGGGTGGTCAATCTGCCCGGCTCCAAGAGTGTCTCTAACCGGGCCCTGCTGCTGGCGGCCCTGGCCCGGGGCACCACCCGGCTGACCAACCTGCTCGACAGCGATGACATCCGCCACATGCTGGCGGCGCTGACCCAGCTCGGCGTCAAGTACAAGCTCTCCGCCGACAAGACCGAGTGCACCGTGCACGGTCTGGGTCGCAGCTTCGCGGTCTCGGCACCGGTCAACCTGTTCCTCGGCAATGCCGGTACTGCCATGCGCCCCCTGTGCGCCGCCCTGTGCCTGGGCTCCGGCGAGTACACCCTGGGCGGCGAGCCGCGCATGGAAGAGCGCCCCATCGGCCACCTGGTGGATGCCCTGCGCGAAGCGGGTGCCCACATCCAGTACCTGAAGAAAGATGGCTATCCGCCTCTGGTGGTGGATGCCAAGGGGCTCTGGGGTGGCGATGTCCACATCGACGGCTCCGTCTCCAGCCAGTTCCTGACGGCGTTTTTGATGGCGGCCCCCATGGCGGCCGGCGACACCCGCATCCACATCAAGGGGGAGCTGGTCTCCAAGCCCTACATCGACATCACCCTGCACATCATGAAGCAGTTCGGGGTGGTCATCGAGCACGACGACTACAAGGTGTTCTACATCAAGGGCAACCAGACCTATGTCAGCCCGGGGGACTTCCTGGTGGAAGGGGATGCCTCCAGCGCCTCCTACTTCCTCGCGGCGGGCGCCATCAAGGGCAAGGTGCGGGTTACCGGCATCGGCAAGCACAGCATCCAGGGGGACATCCACTTCGCCGACGTACTGGAGAAGATGGGGGCCCGCATCACCTGGGGCGATGACTTCATCGAGGCCGAGCAGGGGCCGTTGCACGGCATCGACATGGACATGAACCACATCCCGGATGCGGCCATGACCATCGCCACCACGGCGCTGTTTGCTGAGGGCACCACCACTATCCGCAACATCTACAACTGGCGGGTGAAGGAGACCGACCGCCTGCACGCCATGGCGACCGAGCTGCGCAAGCTGGGCGTGGAAGTGGAGGAGGGGCACGACTTCATCACCGTGATCCCGCCCGCACAGCTCAAACACGCGGCCATCGACACCTACAACGATCACCGCATCGCCATGTGCTTCTCCCTGGTGGCACTCTCCGATACGCCGGTCACCATCAATGATCCGGGTTGCACCTCCAAGACCTTCCCGGACTACTTCGACAAGCTGGCCAGCGTCAGTCAGGCCTGAGCCCTTTCGGCCCGCTTCGTGCGGGCCTTTTCATCTCTGCCCCCGCTTTTTTCATGCCTCCTAGCAGCATTATGCAAACTTGCAAGGTGCGATAATAAAATTCCTTGTCGAAGAATGTAATTTTCTATTTACACCGACCCGGCACAGGGCTAGATTGAGATCTCTTTATCGCAGTCATCTAGCAGGAAACTTGGTCATGCAGCATCAAACCGACGACGTTCGTATCAGTGAAATCAAAGAGTTATTGCCCCCGGTTGCGGTGCTTGAGAAGTTTCCGGCGACCGACACCGCCTCGGCCACCGTGTTTGAATCCCGTCAGGCCATCCACAACATCCTGGCCGGCGACGATGATCGCCTGCTGGTGGTGATCGGCCCCTGCTCCATCCACGATCCGGTCGCCGCCCTGGAATACGGCAAACGCCTCAAGGTGCTGCGCGACGAGCTGAAAGATCAGCTGGAGATCGTGATGCGGGTCTACTTCGAAAAACCCCGTACCACAGTGGGCTGGAAGGGGCTGATCAACGATCCCTACCTCGACAACAGCTGCCAGATCAATGACGGCCTGCGCCTGGGTCGCAAGCTCTTGCTGGATCTCAACGACATGGGGCTGCCGACCGCCTCCGAGTTCCTCGACATGATCACCCCGCAATACGTGGCGGATCTGATGAGCTGGGGTGCCATCGGTGCCCGTACCACCGAATCCCAGGTACACCGCGAGCTGGCCTCCGGTCTCTCCTGCCCGGTGGGCTTCAAGAACGGCACCGACGGCACCATCAAGGTGGCCATCGACGCCATCGGCGCCGCCAGCGCCCCGCATCACTTCCTGTCGGTGACCAAGTACGGCCACTCCGCCATCGTCTCGACCGCTGGCAACCCGGACTGTCACATCATCCTGCGCGGTGGCCGCGAGCCCAACTACAGCGCCCGTCACGTGGATGAGGTGGTGAGTGGTCTGGACAAGGCGGGTCTGCCCCAGAAAGTGATGATCGACTTCAGCCACGCCAACAGCAGCAAGCAGTTCAAGAACCAGATGCTGGTGGCCGAGGACGTGGCCGGTCAGCTGCGTGCCGGCAGCAAGGCGGTGTTCGGCGTCATGGTGGAGAGTCACCTGGTGGAAGGGCGTCAGGATCTGGTGGACGGGTGCGAGCTCACCTTCGGCCAGAGCATCACCGACGCCTGCATCGGCTGGGCCGATACCGAGGTGCTGCTGCGCAACCTGGCGGACGCCGTGGCCGCTCGCAACGCCCTCTGAGCCCAAGGCGCCCCGTTGGCGGGGCAATAAAAAAGCGCGACCCTGCGTCGCGCTTTTTGTTTGGCCATCTCTCGGCAGGTCGCGGTTTACTTGGCCCGCTCCTGGTGGCCGCGCAGGCGGATGTTGATCATCTCCACCACCAGCGAGAAGGCCATGGCGAAGTAGATGTAACCCTTGGGAATGTGCAGATCCAGCCCTTCGGCCATCAGCGCCACCCCGACCAGGATAAGGAAGGAGAGGGCCAGCATCTTGATGGTGGGGTGGGTATCGACGAAGTCGCCGATGGCCTTGGCGGCAAACATCATGACGCCGACGGCGATGATGATGGCCAGCACCATGACAGGGACATGATCCGCCATGCCCACGGCGGTGATGACGGAGTCCAGGCTGAAGATGATGTCGAGGATGGCGATCTGCACCAGGGTGGACAGGAAGCCCGCGGTCTTGCTCACCACACCCGCCTCTTCGGCGGCCCCTTCCAGGCTCTGGTGGATCTCGTGGGTGCTCTTGGCGATGAGGAACAGACCCCCCACCAGCAGGATGAGATCCCGTCCCGAGATGGCTTCCCCCAGCACGGTGAAGAGGGGCTCGGTGAGGCGCATCACCCAGGCCAGGGAGAGCAGCAGCAGGATGCGGGTGCCCATGGCGAGCCCCAGCCCCAGGATGCGCGCTTTCTGGCGCTGGGCTTCCGGCAGGCGACCCACCAGGATGGAGATGAAAATGATGTTGTCGATGCCGAGCACGATCTCGAGCAGGGTCAGGGTGGCGAGCGCGACCCAGGCGGAGGGGTCAGCAATCCATTCCAGCATGATTGAACCTTGGTTGAACAGTGATTGAGGTAGAAGCCGCGCATTTTAGCAGGGGGTCATGGCTTGTCCCAGTGGCGGGAAAAGATAAAAATGGCGGCGATCCAACAGGAGGGAAACATGTTTCGATTAGGGCTCATCATCAACCCCGTCGCCGGCATCGGCGGGGCCGTCGGTCTCAAGGGCAGTGACGGTATGGTCGCCGAGGCGCTGGCGCGCGGGGCCGTCCCCAAGGCCCGGGAGCGGGCCCGCCAGGCCCTGTTGCCCCTGTGCGAGCTGACCACGTCATTCGAGCTGCTGACGGTGGCCGGTGAGATGGGGGAGACGCTTGCCGCAGAGCTCGGGCTGCCCCATCGCATCGTCCATCGGCCTGCCGGGGCGCAGACGAGCGCCGAGGATACCCGGGCCGCCGCCCTGGCCCTGCGCGATGCCGGGGTGGATCTGCTGCTCTTCGCCGGTGGCGATGGCACCGCCCGTGACATCTGCGCGGCGGTGGGGGAGTCCTGCCATGTGCTCGGCATCCCGGCGGGGTGCAAAATCCACTCCGGGGTCTACGGGGTGACGCCGGCGGCAAGCGGCCGGGTGGCGGCCAGAATGATCGCAGGGGAGCTCCTGAGCCTGGTGGATGCGGAGGTGATGGACATCGACGAGGAGGCGTTTCGCGCCGGCAAGGTGCGCGCCCGCCACTACGGGCAGCTGCTGGTGCCCGGGGATCTGCGCTACGTGCAGGCGGTCAAGCAGGGGGGGCGGGAGTCCGAGGAGCTGGTGCTCGCCGATCTTGCCGCCGGTGTGGTGGAGCAGATGGAGCCCGATACCCTCTACCTGATGGGGTCGGGGAGCACGGTGGCCGCCTGCATGGGTGAGCTGGGTCTGGAAAATACCTTGCTCGGTGTGGATCTGGTGGAAAATGGCCAACTTATCGGGCAGGATCTCAGCGCCGCCGAGATCCTGACCCGGATCCGCGGCCGTCGCTGCCGTCTGATCATCACCCTGATCGGCGGTCAGGGACATCTGTTCGGGCGCGGAAATCAGCAATTGAGTCCAGACGTGATCCGGGCCGTCGGGCGCGAGCATATCCAGGTGCTCGCCACCAAAGCCAAGCTGGCGGCGCTAGAAGGCCGTCCGCTGCTGGTGGACACCGACGATCCGGCACTGAACCGGTCGTTGAGTGGTTATCTGCGCATAACCACGGGATACAAGGATCAGGTCATCTACCCGGTGGCCAACCCGGAATAGGACATCAAGGATGCGGCTGGCCTGGCGCCAGAGAGCCGCGATCAACCGGATCGCGGTTCCACTCCCCGAATTTTTTGCCGGCAACCCCGGAAATGAGGCTGCGTTAAATGACGATTCACGATTTTGAACACAAGTTGTTGGGACTGATCGACGCCATGGTCGCCACGGCCAGCGAAGACGAGCTGTTTGCGGGTGGCTATCTGCGAGGGCACATCTCCCTTGCGGTGGCGCGCGCCGAGCTGGAGGGCAAGACCCTGGTGCGGGACGTCAAGAGCTATGTGCTGCGCAGCCTGAACGAGGCCATCTTGCAGGGTGAGCTCTCCGAGCAGGACGAGGTGCTGGTGCAGGAGATGTGGAAGCGTCTGCAGGCCCAGGCGGAAGCTTGATCCCATTCGCAGTTCAAACACAAGTTTAAGTAATCTGCTTCCCTGAGTGTTATCAAAAGGTTAATAATGAGGCTCGCCTTTTGTTTCAGGGATTAAACCATGGCCTCCACCTCACGCATTGCCACCAGACTGCCGCTCGAGATGCTCTATCACTGGGAGCGGCAGTGTCCCGACCGAATCTACCTGCGTCAGACCATCCACCGCGAATACGTCGACTTCACCTGGGGTGAGGTTGCCGACGAGGCGCGGCGCATGGTGACGGCACTGCGCGCCCTGGGCCTGGTGCCCGGTGACAAGGTGGCCCTGCTCTCCAAGAACTGCGCCCAGTGGTTCATCGCCGATCTGGCGATGCAGATGGGGGGATACGTGAGCGTGCCCATCTACCCCACCGCCAACGTCGACACCATCGAATACGTGCTGCGCCACAGCGAAACCAGGGCGATCTTCGTCGGCAAGCTGGACGACTGGAAGAGCCAGGAGGCGGGGGTGCCCGGGGATCTGCTGCGTATCGCTCTGCCTTACGACACCATGCCGGCCGCCCACCAGTGGGACGATCTGCTGGCGCAATACGACCCCATCCCGGACAGCCCGGTGCAGGCGCCGGATGCCCTGCTGAGCCTGGTCTACACCTCCGGCAGCACCGGCAAGCCCAAGGGGGCCATGCTGAGCGTGGAGCGCTACGCCTGGTCCTGCGAGAAGCTGGTGGAGGCGGTCTCCCTCACCGCCGAGGATCGCGGCTTCTCCTACCTGCCCCTTGCCCACATCACCGAGCGGGTCTACATCTACGGCGGCAGCCTGTTCAGCGGTGCCACCATCGCCTTCCCCGAGTCCCTCGACACCTTCATCGAGGACGTCAAGCGCTGCCGTCCCACCGTCTTCATCTCGGTGCCGCGGCTCTGGGCCATGTTCCGCATCAAGATCCACGAGAAGCTGCCCCAGAAAAAGCTGGCGCTGCTGCTCAAGATCCCCCTCGTCTCCAGCCTCATCAAGAGCAAGCTGCAAAAGGGGCTGGGGCTGGATCAGGCGCGGGTGCTGGGCTGCGGCTCGGCGCCGGTGGCCCCGGCGCTGCTGGAGTGGTACCACAGCATCGGCCTCGAGATCACCGAGGCATGGGGCATGACCGAGAACCACGCCTACTCCACCCTCAACTACCCGTTCCGGGCGGACAAGATAGGCACCGTCGGCAAGGCCGGGCCCGGGGTGACCATCAAGATCTCCGACGAGGGGGAGATCCTCTGTCGCTGCGACGGCATGATGGTGGGCTACTACAAGGATCCCGAGCACAGTGCAGAGGCCATCGACGCCGACGGCTGGCTGCACACCGGTGACATGGGCAAGCTGGACAGGGAGGGTTACCTCACCATCACCGGTCGCATGAAGGACGTCTTCAAGACCGCCAAGGGCAAGTACGTGGCCCCGGTGCCCATCGAGGGGATGCTCGGGCAGGAGCCCATCATCGAGCAGCTCTGCGTCATCGGCTACGGCATGCCGCAGCCGGTCGCCCTGGTGCAGCTCGCCGAGAGCGCCATGAAGGGGGACAAGGCCGGGGTGGAGGCCCAGCTGGAGGCTGCCCTCAATCGGGTCAACGACAAGCTGGAATCCCACGCTCGCCTGCGGGGCATCCTGGTGGTCAAGAGCCCCTGGAACATCGAGAACGGGGTGCTGACCCCCACCATGAAGATCCGCCGCCACCTGCTGGAACAAAAATACGCGGACATCGGCGAGCGCTGGTCCGGCAGCCAGCGCATCCTGTGGGAGTCCTGACAGGGGCTGGTGCCGCCATATGGGCCACATCAATGACAGTCGGGGGAGCCAGTGGCTCCCCCGCTGTATTTCAGGGGGAAGCAGCCGACAGGGGGCGGGGCTGGGGCATTGACCCCTTCTCCGATGCTTCCCGCCGCCATACCGCCCCGCGTCGAGGGAACGGCAGGGAAAGGTATTTGCAAAATCCATGGAGAGGGGTGATCCCAGTGGCTGGGCGAATGCATCTTGGGGTCACACACGGGGGCCGCCAGGGGCGGGGGCGGGGGCGGGGCATTGACCCCTTCCCCGACGTTTCCCGCTGCCGCCATACCGCCCCGCGTCGGGGGAACAGGCAGGGAAAGGTATTTGCAAAATCCATGGAGAGGCGGGATCCCAGTGGCTTGGCAAATGCATCTTGGGGTCACACACGGGGGCCGCCAGGGGCGGGGACGGGGTATTGGCCCCTTAACCTGGGCTTCCCGCCACCGCCATACCGCCCCGCGTCGGGGGAACGGCAGGGAAAGGTATTTGCAAAATCCATGGAAAGGCGGGATCCCAGTGGCTTGGCAAATGCATCTTGGGGTCACACACGGGGGTCGCAAGGGGCGGGGTGGGGTCTTGGCCCCTTAACCTGGGCTTCTCGCCACCGCAGAGGAGGTCTGCCAATAAGGTCATCGGAGGGAGACCGCCCTCACATGGGGCAGGGGGGCATCTGATGCACGGCGCCAGAGGCGCAGAGAAAGGGGCAAGGATGAGAGCCGCAGAGAGCAAGAAGGGGAGCCGCAGCTCCCCTTCCCGTTGGCGGATGCCGGGGTCAGACGGCTTTGTACTCAAGCTCGACTGAACCCAGCGCCTTCAGGGTGGACTGGGCCGAATCCCTCTGGCTGATCTGGCCATCCTTGCTCTCCAGCAGAACGGCGCGGCGCACGGTGGCGAGATCCTCGCCACCCAGCACCGCGTGGGCGCAGGCCATCTGCATCGGCGGCAGGCTCGGGTTGAAGGCGGCGTTCTCGGCATAGCGGCCGCAGAAGATGCGCCCGTCCTCGAACTGCAGCGCCACCGCGGCATAGCCCTGGCTGTAGGGGGCATAGCTCTGGCGGGCGGCGGCGAGCGCAGCCTGCCACAGGGGGTCGTCGCTCTCGAGCACCAGCTCGTCGTGAGCCTGGGGGCTCATCAGGGCATCGGTGATCTCGAGATCGGCGGGGCCGAAGGAGTGGGGCAGGAAGGATTGCAGCTCGCTGAGATCGTCCGGTAGGGAGACCTTCAGGGTCTTGGCGGTGCTCAGCTCGTTCATGAACTGGCGGCAGTGGCCGCAGGGGGTGTAGTTCACGGTGATCTCGGAGATCCCGGTCTCGCCACCCAGCCAGGCGTTGGAGATGGCGGACTGCTCGGCGTGGACCGAGTGGAACAGCCCCTGGCCCGCGAACTCCATGTTGGCGCCAAAGTACCAGGTGCCGCTCAGGCCGCAGGCGATGGCGCCGACGAAGAACCTGGAGATGGGGGCCACCGAGCAGGCGGCCGCCAGCGGCAGCAAGGCCAGACGCAGGGCCCTGTCATCCAGCCCGGTGGCGGCTTTCAGGGTCGCGACCTGGTCCGGGGTGAAACGGGCCTGGAAATCGTCCCCCAGCATGGGCAGCAGGGCGGCCTGGAGCGGGGCGGAAAGGGTCTCGAATGGCTTGGCAAAGCGGGGATGCATACTGTGTCCTCAAAGGCCAATTGGGGGGCCATTGTAGGGAGCAAGCGCGGCGAATTGTGTGAGCGCGCTCACGCCTTGATGGGCAAAGGGGCGGGGATGGTAAAGGAAACGTTTGTCTTTCGCAATCTGTGCGCCAGCTCCCGGCATCAGGGAGGCGAGGGTATCGGATGGAAACGGTGAAAGGGCACAGAGGCCATGGCCGCAGGGGCGGCCACGGCAGCGGGGATCAGGCCAGCCAGTGGTAGAGGGCGAACAGCAGGGGGGCGATGGCCGCGGTCAGCACACCGCACACCACCATGGCCAGCGACGAGAAGGCGCCCTGGGTCACCCCCTGCTCGGCGGAGGCGGCGGTGCCGATGGCGTGGGCGCAGGCTCCCATGGCGAGCCCCTGGGCCTCGGGGTCGGTGACCCGCATCAGCTTGAGCAGGGGATAGCCCACCAGGGCCCCCAGGATCCCCACCACCACCACCACGGCGGCGGCGATGGCGGGAATGCCGCCGAGGGACTGGCTGACGCTCATGGCGAGCGGCGTGGTGATGGACTTGGTGGCGATGGAGGCGAGCAGCGCCGGATCCGCCCCCATCAGGTGGCCGACCCCCAGGGTGGTGCAGACCGAGATGAGCACCGCGGTGAGGGTGCAGGCCAGGATGGGTGTGAGCTTGTCGCGGATCTGGCGCGCCTGCTGGTAAAGCGGCAGGGCCAGGGCCACCACGGCGGGTTCCAGCAGGGCGGTTAGGGGCGAAGCCCCCTGCTGGTACTGATCCAGAGGCAGATCGAGCCAGAGCAGCAGGCCGATGATGACGGCGGTGGGGATCAGCACCGGATTGATGACGGGCCAGGGCAGGCGGCGGTAGAGGGCCCGGGTCATGAAATAGAGGGCCAGGGTGAGGGGCAGGGCGAACCAGAGGATCATGGCTTGTTCATCCTTTGATAGAGGTGGCCGACCGCGCCCAGGATGAGCACGATGCCGAGCACGACGCAGAGCATGATGAGACCGAAGGATTGGCGCAGGGGCTCGAGCCAGGCCACCAGACCCACCGCCACCGGCACGAACAGCACCCCCATGTGGCGCAGCAGCAGGCCGCCCCCCAGCTCGACCCAGGAGAAGCGGACGATCTGCAAGGAGAGCAGCACGAACAGCAGCAGCATGCCGATGATGCTGCCGGGGAAGGCGAAGGGCAGGATGGCCGCCACGGCCTTGCCTGCCAGCAGACAGGCGATGATGACCAGAAAATCACGAAGGTAGCGCAGGGTGCGTTGCAGCAGCACGGGGGCCTCATCTTGGCAAGTGTGAGCAAGGTCGCAGTTTAACAGGCACGAGGGGGAGGGAACAGGGTCAACTGACCCGCAGGGGATACAATGGCCCGGCTTCAACCCCATTCACAAGAAGGAGTTCCCATGTCGACCCCCTCTCTCCTGGCCCGGTTGCGCCAACTGCCCGCCGATCCCGCCCTCCCTGACACCCTGCTGCAAACCCGCCAGTGGGAGGGGCCGCTTTGCCGGGTGAGGCTCGACAACACCGGGAAGCAGTCCGAGGCCGTCCACCACTGGCGGCTGTTTGAGGGGGATCTCGGACTTGCGCCCGACGCGGCCATCTACGGGGAGGGATTCCAGATGCTGGCCCAGACCGGGGGACGCTGGAACGCCCCCGAGCACCTGGGCCGCTGCCCCGATGCGTCTGTCTATCGCATCACCGCCGACCATGGCTACCACACGGTGCACAACCTGCTGCTGGTGGCGCAGGAGGGGGGTTGGCTGCTGCTGGCCTTTGCGAGCTGCCAGCGCTTTGGCGGGGAGTTTCACCTCCATCCCGACGGGCGCCTCGAGATCGTGATGAACACCGAAGGGCGCACCCTGGCGCCGGGTGCGTACTGGCAGAGCGAGGCGCTGATCTGCCAGGAGGGGCCGGACAGGGAGGCCCTGCTCGCGACGCTGGCGCAGCATATCGCCGCCGAGCACGGCTCCCTGGTGGGGGAGGTGCCCACGCGCCCGAGCGGCTGGTGCTCCTGGTATCACTACTACGCGAACGTGAGCGCGGCGGACATTCGCGAGAACCTGGCGGTGCGGGCCGAGCGTTTCCCGGCCCTGCGCTACGTGCAGATAGACGATGGCTATCAGGCCAGGATGGGGGACTGGCTCACCCCTTCCGCCAAGTTCGAGGAGGGAGTGGCGGCCCTGGCAGGGGAGATCCGCGCCGCCGGTTGCGAGCCTGCGCTCTGGGTCGCCCCCTTTATCGCCGAGCCCGGCTCCCGAGTGTTCCAGCAGCACCCTGACTGGTTCGTGAAAGGGGAGGATGGCCTGCCGCTCCCCTCGGAGCGGGTCACCTACGGGGGCTGGCGCTGCACCCCCTGGTACGTGCTGGATGGCACCCACCCCGAGGTGCAGACGCACCTGGAGCAGGTATTTCGCACCCTGCGTACCCAGTGGGGCATTCACTACTTCAAGCTCGATGCCAACTTCTGGGGGGCCATCCACGGTGGTCGCTTCCACGACCCCGCCGCCACTAGGGTGGAGGCCTATCGGCGCGGCATGGCCGCCATCCTGCGCGGCGCCGGGGAGGGGGCCTTCCTGCTCGGCTGCAATGCGCCGCTGTGGCCGAGCCTCGGCCTGGTGCACGGCATGCGGGTGAGCGATGACGTGGAGCGCCAGGGCCCCCGTTTTCGCCAGATAGCGCGAGAAGCCTTCTGCCGCGCCTGGCAGCACGAGCGGCTCTGGGTGCTGGACCCCGACTGCGTCTGCCTGCGGGATATTCCGGGCCAGTACGGGAGCCGCACCGAGTACGACTTCCACCTGGCCGCTCTGGTGGCGAGCGGTGGCATGGTGCTGGCGGGGGACAGATTGCAGGATCTGGACGAGGCGCAAGGGGCGCGCCTTGGCAAGCTGCTCGCCCTGTGCGCCGCGCGCACCCCGGCGGCCCGCTTCGAGGGGATGGCATTCGAGCGCGGGCGGGTGGCGTTGCCCGGGGGCGGCGAGCTGCTCTGCCTGTTCAACTGGGGGGAGCACGCCTGCGAGATCCCGTTGACGCCGGGGGGCACGGACTTCTGGGACGAGACGCCCCTGGGGAGCACCCTGGTGCTGCAAGGGGGGCAGGGGGCGGTGATCCGCTACCCCTGATGGCGTTGCACTGCAAAAAGGCTCCCTCGGGAGCCTTTTTTATGTGGCGAAATGGTCTCTAGAAGTGCCACTCCATCCCGATGGCGTAATTGGCGGAGCCATAGCCCGGGATCTCGTTGCTGGAGGCGAGCGCCTTGACGGTAAGGCGGGTTGTCAGGGGGATGCCGAGCCCCATGCCGATGGCGATCTCGTCGCTCTGATCCCCCATCATGTCCACCCGCAGGGTGCGATAGAGGGAGAGATCCTGGCTCATCTGGGCATAGATCTGGGACGACTTGTTGTAGAGCTGGCCGAACACCTCCATCTGGAAGCCGTTTTGCGGCGTGATGGCCAGGGGAATGCCGGCGAAGCGGTAGAGATCCGAGTGGTTGAAATAGCTGTTGGTGATTTGCGGGGTGAAGTCGGTCTGCTGGTAGAGGGTGCTGAAGTTGTGCTCGATGAGCCGGTAGGTCTGCTCCGGCAGGCGCAAGAGGTAGTCTGGCACCTCGAACCGGGCGCCAGCGAGGGCGGCCTGGGGCAGCAGGGCACAGGCGACGAGTGTCAAAGCAGGCAGAGCTGAACGCATAAAACGAGAGTTCCCCAACAGTCGAAAGCACGGCATCCATGCCGTCAGCGCATCTAAATATTCACACTATCTGGAGCTTGGGCTCCCTGCCCATTATGTCGCGAGCTGGGGAAACGCATCGGTTTTTAACTGTGAAACGGCTCACATCTCACAGATTTTCAAGGTAGTGATAGAGACTCTTTAGAATCGCAAAGTTCCGTTCGTTCCCCTGGTTCTGTTCCGCCAGGGCTTCCAGGCGCGGCACATAATCCGGCAGGCGGCGGCTGAAGTAGTCGCTGCAGTGCAGGCGCCAGCGCTTCTGCTCCGCTTCGCTCAAGGTGTGGGGCCAGTTGCGGGCGCGGTAACGGAACAGCATCTCGGGCAGACGGGGATCCGTGAAGGCAAACTCCCGCTCCCCCAGCAGATCCGCCGGGGTGGCGCGCACCAGATCCATGGTGGACTTGTCGCCGTGGCCGAAGAAGCCGGCGTAGAGCTGGGTGTCGGGGTCGCCGTCGGTGCTGCCGGCAAACTCCTGGTTGAACACCTCCACCAGTTTTTCCCGCACCTCGGGGTGGGCCCGCAGTAGATCCAGGCTCTTGCGGCACTGAGCCCGATTGATGCCCAGCTCGTCCGCCCGCTCCGGCGTCAGGGTGGCGGCCGGGGCCAGCACCGGGCACTTGTTGATGTGCACCAGTTTGACCGGAATGCCGGCCAGATCTCCCAGCTCCTCTTTTTTGGTGTAGAGGCGCTCGCGGATCTCCTCGCAGGAGAGCTCGATGAGCGGAGTCGGGTCACGGGTCAGATCCACCATGATCACCGCGTTCTGGTTGGTGGGGTGCCAGGCGAGCGGCGACACCCAGCTCGCACACCCCTGCCAGGGGGAGAACATGCCGGAGACGTGCACCAGGGGTTTCATGGTCACCACGTCGATGAGGGCCTTCACCTTGTTCTTGTTGCGAAGATCAAAGAGGTACTCGAAGAGCTTGGGCTGGGCATTTTTCACCAGCCTGGCCATCTCGATGGTGGCCAGCACATCCGAGAGCGCATCGTGGGCGTTGGCGTGGGCCACGCCGTTGGCCACCGTCAGCTTCTCCAGCCTGAAGCTCGGCTTGCCCTCGTCGTCCAGGGCCCACTCTATCCCCTGCGGGCGCAGGGCGTAGCAGGCCCGCAGCATGTCGAGGATGTCCCAGCGGGAGTTGCCGTTCTGCCAGGCGTAGGCATAAGGGTCATAGAAGTTGCGATAGAGGGTGTAGCGGGTCACCTCGTCATCGAAGCGGATGCTGTTGTAGCCGAGCACGCAGGTGCCCGGGGTGGCGAACTCTGCGTGGATCTGGCGGATGAAGTCCGCCTCGCACAGGCCGTCCTTCATCGCCTTTTGCGGCGTGATGCCGGTGATGAGGCAGGCTTCCGGCTCCGGCAGGTAATCCGCCGGCGGCTTGCAGTAAATCACCAGCGGCTCGCCGATGACGTTGAAATCCGCGTCGGTGCGAATGCCCGCAAACTGCGACGGCCTGTCTTTGGCCGGACTGATGCCGAAGGTCTCGTAGTCGTGGAAATAGAACGTGGGCCCGCTGGCCGGGTGCGCTGATGTGCTCATGTTGCTCGAAAGGAGTATCCGATGACGGCGGCGCCTGGCGCCTGGGTGGGGGTGCCATGCACCGCAATTGCCTGCATGGTAAACCATCGCGCAGGCAGAGCGAAGTCCGGGGCGTTCGCCTGGCGCTTTAATGGGCAGTGGGCGTTGTCCTTGAGCCTGGTCATCCCATCGGTCCGGCTCAGGGCTGGGGAAAGTGAGGAGCCAGGGTATTGAGGTCCAGCAGGGTGAAGTAGCCGCCCTCCTCGGGATACCAGCCGCCGGTGTCGATGTAGTGGACGTTGCCAAGGCGCACCGGCACCCTCACCGGGGTGTGGCCCACCACCAGGGCGGCGAGATCCGCGACCCCGCTCTCGTCCAGCCGTTCGATACGGCGCCTTGACCAGAGGCAGACGTTCTTGATGGCCCGAAGCCGTCCGCCGCTCACCCCGGCATCGAGTTGGTCCAGCAGCCCCTGCCAGGAGGAGAAGGGGCAATCGGCGTGAAGCAGCCCGACCGGACCGGCCGGGGTGGCCACCTCGATGGCCAGGGGCAGGCTGCGGTAGTAGACGGCGAACGCCGCCTGCTCGGCAGGGGTCAGCTGCTGAAACCAGCCGCCGCCGTTTCGGACCCAGTTCTCCCGATCGCAACTCTTGTAACGGCAGACGTAGTCGTCGTGATTGCCGCAGACCGGGTGAAACCATGGCCTGGCCAACCAGTGGATCACCTCGCTGCACTCGGGCCCGCGATCCGTCAGATCCCCCACGGAGAAGAGACGGTCCCGGGCGGGATCAAAATCCAGGGTGTCGAGGGCCTGCTGCAACAGAGCGAAGTGGCCGTGGATATCGCCGACGGCCAGATCGCGCCCCAGGGTGTTTTGGGGGAAGCGTCTTATCAGGGGGGAGGGTGTCATGGCGTCTCCTGCCTCTATCCCGGACGGGGATGTTTTGTCTGCCTGTACATAAGGTTACAGAAGAAAAGTGGCGAGCGGGCAGGGCCTGGTAAATCATAGGATTGCCCCCGTGAACGTGCGGCGTCACGCGCCGCCTGTGGGGGAGTCACTCCGGGAGGGCGCCTTGTCCGCCCGTTTTCGGAGCCTCTCTTTCTCCACGCTTTTTGACAGGAATCTTGAATGCGGCGTCAGCTGTTGATCTGGATAGGCCCCCTGTGCAGCCTGCTGCTGCTGGGGACGGCCTTGACCGTCCTCTATCATTTGACCCACCTGTGGCACTGGCACGACATCCGCCAGGCCATCTGGTCACAACCCTTGCCGCAGTTGGGGGGCGCCCTGCTGCTCACCCTGCTCAGCTATGGCTGCCTCTGCTGCTACGATCTGCTGGCCCTGAAGGTGCTGGACAAGCGATTGCCC
The DNA here is from genome assembly GCF_027705505.1 of Aeromonas sp. QDB56. Lineage (NCBI taxonomy): Bacteria > Pseudomonadati > Pseudomonadota > Gammaproteobacteria > Aeromonadales > Aeromonadaceae > Aeromonas > Aeromonas sp. QDB56. The sequence continues at coordinate 13,426 of NZ_JAPDBZ010000003.1, read as the reverse complement.
TGGCAGCAGGTGGGGATGACCTCCTTCATCGCCTACACCTTCTCCAACACCCTGGGCTTTGCGCTGCTCACCGGCTCCTCGGTACGCTACCGGCTCTACTCCTCCCTGGGGCTTGGCACCGGGGAGGTGGCCAGGGTGATCCTCTTTTGCTCCATCACCTTCTTCCTCGGTCTGCTGGGCTGGGGAGGTAGTGCCCTGCTGCTGGGGCAGGGGGCGGCCCTGCTGGTGGACTGGCCCCGCTGGGCGACCGGGTTGTTGCAACTGGCGGGGGGCCTGGCCCTGCTGACGGTGCTGGCGTATCTGGTGTGGCCGGGGACAGCCCTGGTCTGGCGCGGGCACCCGCTGTTCCTGCCGCGCATCAGATACCGCCTGCTGCAGCTGCTCATCGCCCTGCTCGACTGGATGGCCGCCGCCGCCGTGCTCTATGTGCTGCTGTCATCGGGCAGCGTGCCCTATCCGGTGCTGCTCAGTGCCTTCGTGCTCTCCAGCCTGCTCGGGGTGCTGGCCCATGTGCCGGGGGGCATCGGGGTCTTCGAGGCGAGCATGAGCCTGCTGCTCACCCACTATCTGCCGGTGGACAAGCTGCTCGCCTCCCTGCTTATCTACCGCTGCGCCTACTACTTCCTGCCCTTCCTCTGTGCCCTGCTGCTGTTCGCAGGTCAGGAGCTGCTGCAACAGCGGGCCCGCCTGCACCCGTTGCAGGGGGTGATGATGGCGACCCGGGAGTTTGTGCCCGCCCTGGTGAGCATGGGGACCTTCGCGGCGGGCACCCTGCTGCTCTGCTCCGGGATGATCCCGACCATGAAGGGGCGCATCGAAGCCTTCCTGCAGGTGTTGCCCCTGCACCTGCTGGAGCTCTCCCATGTGCTCGGCAGCGTCAGCGGCGTGTTGCTGCTGTTGCTGGCCCACAGCCTCTACCGCCGTCATGACGGGGCATTCAGGATCACCCAGTGGCTGCTGGGGCTTGGCATGCTGTTCTCCCTGTTCAAAGGGTTTGACTGGGAGTCGGCCCTGCTGCTCGGGGGCTTCTTGCTCATCATCACCCCCTGCCGCCCCCTCTTTTATCGCAAGGGTTCCCTGCTTCACGCCCGGTTTACCCCTTCCTGGCTGATGTCGGTGGGGGCCGTGCTGCTGGGGGCCTTGTGGTTGCTGCTCTTCTCCTACCGCCATGTGGAGTACGACCCCTCCCTCTGGCTGCACGTCTCGGCCCACGGGCCCGGGGCCGCCTCCCGTGCCCTGCGCGCCATGGGGAGCGTCATCGGCGTGCTGGCGGTGGTCGGGGTGGCCCATCTGCTGGCGCCCTTGCGCCTCGCCGCCTGCAAGCCGGATGCCGAGGCGCTCTCCCGTGCCCATGGGCTGGTGATGCGGGCAGGGGGAGGCCACGGCTACCTGGCCCAGCTCGGGGACAAGTCCCTGCTGTTCCACCCAAGCGGCGAGGCCTTCCTCATGTACGGGGTCGAGGGCAGCAGCTGGATAGTGATGGGGGATCCCGTCGGCCAGCCCTCCCTGGTGGAGGAGCTGCTCTGGCAGTTTCGCGAGCGCTGTGACGAGCACGACGTCAGCCCGGTCTTCTACCAGGTGTCGGCCCGATATCTGCCTGTCTATCTGGATCTCGGGCTCATCCCCTTCAAACTGGGGGAGGAGGCCATCGTGGATCTGCCGAGCTTCGATCTCGCCGGCAGTCGCCTGCGCAACCTGCGCCAGAGCTACGCCAAGGGCAAGCGGGAAGGGCTGCGCTTCGAGGTGGTGGTCCCCGGTGAGATTGCCCCCCTGCTGCCCGAGTTGAAGGGGATCTCCGACAGCTGGCTGCACAGCAAGCAGGGCAGGGAGAAGGGCTTCTCCGTGGGCAGTTTCGATCCTGCCTACCTCATCCTCAACCCGATGGCGCTGGTGCGGCGGGAGGGGCAGATCGTCGGGTTTGCCAACCTCTGGACCAGCGACAACAAGGAGAGCCACTCCATCGATCTGATGCGCTACAGCCTGGACACGGGGGCGGCGCCTGTCATGGATTTCCTGTTTGTCGAGCTCCTGCTGTGGGGCAAGCAGGAGGGGTATGCCAGCTTCAACCTGGGGATGGCCCCCATGTCGGGCTTCAACGACAACCCCCTCGGCGGTTACTGGGCCCGCCTTGGCAACACCCTGTTCACCCGGGGCAGCCGTTTCTACAACTTCCAGGGATTGCGGCGTTACAAGGAGAAGTTCGGCCCAAGGTGGGAGCCCCGCTACCTGCTCTGTACCGGTCATCTGGTGCTGCCCCGCACCCTGACCCATCTCGTCTCCCTCATCAGTCGCGGCCCCTTCGGGCTCATGAAGAAATAGGAGTTGGCCCATGAGAGCCATGTTGTTGCTGTTGATTTGCTGTTTCGTCTCCTCGCTCACCCTCCCGGCGGTGGCCGCCCAGCCGGGCCGGGTCGGTGCGGATCTGGGGCTGGTGGAGTTGCCCGTGGCGCAAGCCTCGTCCGCCCCCATGGTGGTCTTCATGAGCGGGGATGGCGGCTGGGCGGCGCTGGACAAGGGGCTCAGCGCCCAGTTGCAGGCCCACGGCATGCCGGTGGTGGGCTGGAGCTCGCTCTCCTATTACTGGAAGAAGAAGATGCCGAAGCAGGCGACGGCGGATCTGGTGCGCATCCTCACCGAGTACCAGTCCCGTTGGGGGCGCCAGCGCTGGTTGCTGGTGGGTTTCTCCTTTGGTGCCGAGATAGTGCCCTTCGTCATCAATCGTCTGCCGCCAGCCTATCGCGACAGCCTGGCGGGCGCCGTGATGCTCTCCCCCTCGACGGCGTCGGATTTCGAGATCCACGTCAGCGACATGGTGGTGCACGACAAGGGGGGCCGCTATCCCACCCTGCCGGAGGTGACACGCATCCAGAGTCTGCCGCTGCTCTGCGTGCAGGGAGCGGAGGATGACTCCCCGGTCAAACTCTGTCCGCGCTTGCAGCAGCCGAACGTGACGACGGTGACCCTGCCGGGCTCCCACCACTTCGACGACAACTACCAGACCCTGTACCAGCAGATTGCCGGGCACCTGGGCCTGGCCCAATAACGGCGAGAGGCCGGGAAAACGACACAGGGCGGCCAATGGCCGCCCTGTTGCCATGGCCCCTTGCAACTGTCCAGGGGGCCGGCATGCCGGGATCAGAGCAGATCTTCGAGCTGGTACTTCTTGAGCAGGGTGTTGAAGGTGCCGTCGGCCTTGACGCTCTCGATGGCGGCATCGAAGCGGGCCTTGAGCTTGTCATCGTGCTTGCGAAGGGCCACCGCCACCCCTTCTCCCAGGATCTTGTCCTGGGTGCCGTTGAACTGGGGACCGACGAAGGCGAACTGCTTGCCCATCTCCTTGTCGAGGAAGCCCACCTTCAACTGCACCATGTTGCCGAAGGTGTAGTCGGCGCGGCCGGACTGCAGATCCAGCATGGGGGACTGGGCGTTGACGTAGCGCTTGATCTTGGCCACCTCACCGTAGCGGGCGGTGATGAAGTTGTCCTGGGGGGTGCCCTCCTGCACCGCGATCACCTTGCCCTTGAAGTGGGCCGGATCGTCTGCAAAGTCGGCCGCCTTGTCGCTGCGCCCCACGAAGCGGTTCTGCATCATGTAGTAGACCTGGCTGAAGTCCACTTTCTGGCGCCGCTCGTCGGTGATGTTCATGGAGGACATGATGGCGTCGTACTTGCGCACCTGCAGGCCGGGAAGCAGGGCATCCCAGGGCTGGTTTATCACCTCGCACTCGGTCTTCATGGCCGCGCACAAGGCATAGGCGAGATCGACCTCGAAGCCGCCGAGCTGGCCGTTGCTGTCGACCATCTCGAAGGGGGGATAGGTGGCATCGGTGGCGATCACCAGGGGTTTGGCGGCGGCCTGGCCGGCGGTGGCCAGGGCCATCAGCATCATCAGTGTGTTGAGTTTCATGGTCAGTCCCTTGAAGTGTGGTGTCATTCCTAGCGTGCTAAAGGGTGCCAGCCTCAAGGGCCGACGGCTATCTTGCGATGGGTGAGGGCCGGCAACTGGCTGCGCACCGTGCGCTGTGCTGCCAGATCCAGGGTGGCGATGGCCATGCCCTGACCCTCCTCTACCTGGGCCAGTATCCGGCCCCAGGGATCGATGATCATGCTGTGGCCGAAGGTGCGCCGCCCACCGGGGTGGTGCCCCCCCTGGGCACTGGCAAACACGAAGGCCAGGTTTTCCACCGCCCGGGCCCGCAGCAGCAGCGCCCAGTGCGCGAGCCCGGTGGTGTGGGTGAAGGCCGCGGGCAGGGCGATGAAATCGGGGGTGGGCCCCAGGCGAAACAGCTCCGGGAAGCGCAGGTCGTAGCAGATCCCGAGGCGCAGTACGCCCCAGGGCAGGGGATGGCTCACCACCTCCCGGCCCGGGGTCATGGTCGCGGCCTCGTCATACTGCTCCTGCCCGGTGCAAAAGCCAAACAGGTGCAGCTTGTCGTAGCGGCTTGCGAGCTGCCCTTGCGGGTCGATGAGCAGGCTGCTGTTGTGCATCTTGCCGGGCTCGTGGCTGGCAAGCGGCAATGTGCCGGCCAGGATCCAGACGCCGAGCTCCCGGGCCAGCCCCTGTACCCAGGCCAGCAGGGGGTGATCGCCAGCGGGGGCGGCCAGGGCCACCCGCGCCCGCTCATCGACCGGCATCAGGTAGAAGTATTCGGGCAGCAGGGCCAGTTCTGCCCCCTCGGCCGCGGCCTGACGCAGCAACGCTTCGGCCTGGGCCAGGTTGTGGTCAAGGTCATCCCCGGAGACCATCTGGAGGACGGCAACACGCAGTGAATCCATGGTGCCCCCTAGACGCCGCACAGGCGCTCGGCGCCCGCCAGCAGGGTGTCGTCATCCTTGGAGAAGGAGAGGCGGATGACCCGCTGATCCGTGCCGTCGTGATAGAAGGCGGAGACCGGAATGGTGGCGACCCCGTGATCGCGGATGAGCCGCTGCACGAACAGGCTGTCCGGCTCGTCGCTTACCCGCTCGTAGCTCGCCAGCATGAAGAAGCTGCCTGCCGAGGGGAGCAGGGTCAGGCGCGAACCGGCCAGGGCCGTGGCGAGCAGGTCGCGCTTGCGCTGGTAGAAGGCTGCCAGCCCCTGATAGTGGGCCGGTTGCTGCAACAGGTGGGCGAAGCCGTACTGCATGGGGGTGTCGGCGGCGAACATGGCGAACTGGTGCACCTTGCGGATCTCCTCCATCAGGGGACGGGGAGCCACGCAGTAGCCCACCCGCCAGCCGGTGACGTGGAAGGTCTTGCCGAAGGAGAAGACGGCGACGGAGCGCTCCACCAGCTCCGGATAGCGGATGACGCTCTGGTGCAGGGCGCCGTCGAACACCACGTGCTCGTACACCTCGTCCGAGAGGATCAGGATGTCGGTGCCGCGCACCAGGCGGGCGAGGCGCTCCTGATCCCCTGCCTGCCAGACGGTGCCGGTGGGGTTGTGGGGGGTGTTGAGCACTATCATGCGGGTGCGGGGGGTGATGCGGGCGGCCACCTCGTCCCAGGGAATGGCGAAATCCGGCGCCTTGAGGGCGATCACCACAGGGGTGGCTCCCTGCAACTGGATCATGGGGCGGTAGCTGTCAAACGCCGGCTCGAACATGATCACCTCGTCGCCGGGGTGAACCAGGGCGGTGATGGCGCAGAACAGGGCTTCGCTGGCGCTGGCGGTGATGGTGATCTCCTCGCCCGCATCATAGTGATGGCCGTAGCTGGCTGCAATCTTGGCTACCAGTTGTTCGCGCAGGGCAGGCAGCCCCGTCATGGGGGCGTACTGGTTTTCACCGGCCAGCATGGCCTCGTGGGTCACCCGGATGAGTTCGGGATCGCAGGGGAAGCTCGGCGCCCCCTGGGAGAGGTTGATGCTGGGGTGGCGGGCGGCCAGATCCCCGATCACGGTGAAGATGGTGGTGCCCACCTGGGGCAGTTTGCTGGAAACCTGGGGGATGGACATGGCGCCGTCACCTGCGTGTGTGAAAGAGGTCCCTTTTTAGCCCCCCCAAGGCTTGCCGGACAACGGATTATTCGGCATGGTATGCATGAGTTTTTCTCAAGCATGGAGGCTTGTCATGTTGTCCACCCAGCCGCGTACTCAGTTGCCTCTCTATGGCCTGCAGGTCTTCGAGTGTTCTGCCCGCCACCTGAGTTTTACCCTGGCCGCCGACGAGCTGTGCGTGAGCCAGGGGGCGGTGAGCAAGCAGATCGCCCAGCTGGAGGCGCGCCTGGGCCACCTGCTGTTCGTGCGTGGCACCCGTTGTCTCACCTTGACCCCCGCCGCCGAGCGGCTGCTGCCTTTCGTTCGTGAAGGGCTGGCCCGCATGGGGGAGGGGCTCAGCGCCTTGCAGGCCCTGCCCCACGAGCAGGCGATCAGCATCAAGGTGCCCTCCTGCGCCAGCCGCTGGCTGCTGCGGCGGTTGCAGGCGTTCGAGGGGGAGGCGGTGGAGGTGCGTGGCAGCCACAGCCATGGCATCGACTTCTCCCGGGAGCCCTTCGATCTCGCCATCGTCTACCAGCCCTGCCTGGGGCGCTATCCCCACAGCCAGCCCCTGTTTCGGGAACGGCTGACCCCGGTCTGCGCCCCGGCGTTTGCTGCCAAGCATCGTCTGTTCGAGCGCGACCTGAACGAGCTGCCCCTGCTGCCCCTCATCCATGCCAGCGCCGATAGGCGGGACTGGCGCAACTGGTTTGCCGCCTTCCTCGACATCCCCTGGCAGCCCCAGGGGGGGCAGCTGTTCGATACCCTGGACTTGGCGATGAATGCCGCCTTGCAGGGGTTTGGCCTCTCTCTCGGGGATCCCACCATAGTGGCCGAGGAGCTGGAGAGCGGCGCCCTGGTCGCCCCCTTTGCTCCCGTGCTGGAGACGGATCACGAATACGCCCTGCTCGCCCGACCCGACAGCCGGCGCCACGGGGTACAGCGAGTCTGTCACTGGCTGCTGGAGGGGGAGGAGGGTCATCCCTGAGGGGACGCGAAATGAAACAGCCCCGCGGGCGGGGCTGTTGTCATTGTGATGGCCGCTGGCCGATTAAAGGGTCACTGGCAGATCTTGTAGTAGACCTCGTTCCAGCGCAGTTGCTCCTTGAGCGCGGGGATGCGGGTGTGCTCGTCGATGACCACAAACTCGATACCCATGATGTCGGCGAAGGTGCGCAGCTGCTCGATGTCCACCGCCTGGGTGAACACCGAGTGGTGGGCGGCGCCCGCCAGGATCCAGGCCTCGGCGCTGGTCTGCAGGTCCGGCAGGGGTTTCCACAGGGCGCTGGCCACCGGGAGTTTCGGCATGGCCTCTGGCAGGTCCACCACCTCCAGCTGATTGACCACCAGGCGGAAACGGTTGCCGAGATCGATGAGGCTGGCGTTGACCGCCTTGCCCGCCGGGGCCGCGAACAGCAGGCGGGCCGGATCGGCCTTCTTGCCTATGCCTAAGTGCTGGGCGTCCAGCACGGGTTTGCCTGCGGCGATGGAGGGGCAGACTTCCAACATGTGGGCTCCCAGCACCAGGTTGTTGCCCGCTTCCAGATGGTAGGTGTAGTCCTCCATGAAGGAGGCGCCCCCCGCAAGGCCATATCCCATCACTTTCAGGGTGCGCAAAAGGGCCGCGGTCTTCCAGTCCCCTTCAGCCCCAAAACCGAAGCCTTGTTCCATCAGGCGCTGGCAGGCGAGGCCCGGCAGCTGGTGCAGACCATAGAGATCTTCGAAGGTGGTGGTGAAAGCGCCAAAACCGCCGTCGGTGAGGAACTTCTTCATCCCCAGCTCCTGGCGCGCCGCCTCATACAGGGAGGCACGAAGCCCCCCGCCCGCCTGCACCGCCTCGGTCAGGGTGTAGGTCGCCTCATATTCGGCCAGCAGCGCCTCGATGTCGCTCTCGGGCACGGCATCGATCACCTTGACCAGATCGCCGACCGGGTGGTAGTTCACCTGATAGCCGAACTGGATCTGGGCCTCAATCTTGTCGCCCTCGGTGACCGCCACGTTGCGCATGTTGTCGCCAAAACGGGCGATCTTGAGGTGGCGGCTGTCGTGGATGGCGGCGGCGATGCGCATCCAGTTGCCAATCTTCTGTCTGGCCTCTTCATCCTGCCAGTGACCCACCACCACGGTGCGGGGCAGCCGCAGCCGGGCCCCCATGAAGCCGAACTCGCGTCCGCCGTGGGCGGTCTGGTTCAGGTTCATGAAGTCCATGTCGATCTCGCTCCAGGGGAGATCCCGGTTGAACTGGGTGTGAAATTGCAACAGGGGCTTTTGCAACTGGCTCAGCGCCGGGATCCACATCTTGGCGGGGGAGAAGGTGTGCATCCACACCATGAGCCCGGCGCAGCGCTGGTCGTGGTTGGCATCCCGGGCCACCGCGCTGATTTCATCCAGGGTGGTACCGGTGGGTTTGAGCACTATCTTGAGGGGCAGGTTCGTCCCCTCGTTGAGCTGGCTGGCGATGGTGTGGGCGTGATCGGCCACCTGCTTCAATGTGGTGGCGCCATACAGGTGCTGGCTGCCGACCAGGAACCACACTTCCAGCTGTTTCATCAATTCCATGAGTTTGTCCTCTTTTAGGCTTTTGTCTGGCCGTAATAGGCGTGTTTGCCATGCTTGCGCTGGTAGTGCTTCTCCAGCAGGTAATCGGGCAGGGGGCGGGCCCCCGGGTTGATCTGGCCGGTGAGCCAGGCCATGCGGGCCACCTCTTCCAGCACCACGGCGTTGTGCACTGCGTCCTCGGCGCTCTTGCCCCAGCTGAAGGGGCCGTGGTTGGCCACAAGCACCCCCGGCATGGTGAGGATGGGGGTCTGCTTGAGGGTCTCGACGATGAGATGACCGGTCAGCCCCTCGTAGTCCTCCTCCACTTCGCCCGGGGTGAGCAGGCGGGAGCAGGGGATCTCGCCGTGAAAGTAGTCGGCCTGGGTGGTGCCGAAAATGGGGATGGCGCGCCCCGCCTGGGCCCAGGCGGTGGCGTGGGTGGAGTGGGTGTGCACCACGCCGCCAAGCTCCGGATAGGCGCGATAGAGCACCAGGTGGGTGGCGGTGTCGGAGGAGGGGCGCAAGGCGCCCTCCACCTGTTTGCCCGCCAGATCCAGCACCACCATGTCCTCGACCCGCATCCGCTCATAGCTGACGCCGCTTGGCTTTATCACCACCAGATTGCGCTCTCGGTCGATGCCGCTCACGTTGCCCCAGGTGAAGGTCACCAGGCCATGGCGTGGCAGATCCAGATTGGCGGCGAGCACCTGATCCTTGAGGGTCTTGAGGTTCATGCCGGCACCCCCCGGTTGTAGAGCGGTTCGGCGGCGGCGCCCCAGGCGAGGTAGCGCTGGTAGAGGCGTTCATACTCGGTGACCCGCTCGGGGTGTGGCTGGTGGGTGCGCTCCACGGCGCTCGCCATGTGGTGCTGGGCCTTGGCCACATCGGCGTGGATCCCGGCCGCCACGGCGGCAAAGATGGCCGCCCCCAGGGCGCAGCACTGATCCGAGGCCACCACCTGGATGGGCCTGTTCATCACGTCGGCGCAGGTCTGCATCACGGTGGTGGACTTGCGGGCGATGCCGCCAAGGGCGATCACCTGCTCTACCGGCACCTGCTGACTGGTCATGCACTCCATGATGCTGCGGGCACCGAAGGCGGTGGAGGCCACCAGGGCGCCGAAGAGATCGGGGGCATCGGTGCCGAGGTTGATCCCCGTGAGGGTGCCCTGCAGGCGCTGGTTGGCATAGGGGGTGCGCCGGCCGTTGAACCAGTCGAGCACCACCGGCAGGTGCGCCAGGTCGCGCTGCTGATCCCAGGCGGCGGCGAGGCTGGGTAACAGGGCCTGCTTGTGGCGCTCGATGGCGGTGCGAAGCTCCGGATACTGGGCGGCGAGGCTGTCAAGGGGCCAGCCTAGCTGGCGCTGATACCAGGCATAGATGTCACCGAACGCGGACTGTCCCGCCTCCAGCCCCACCATGCCCGGCACCACGCTGCCATCCACCTGGCCGCAGATCCCGGCAATGGCCCGATCACCTATGGTGGCCTCATCTGCGATCAGGATGTCGCAGGTGGAGGTGCCTATCACCTTCACCAGCGCATTGTTGCCGGCCCCGGCTCCCACCGCCCCCATGTGGCAGTCAAAGGCGCCGCCGGCGATCACCACCTCGCAGGAGAGGTGCAGCCGCTCCACCCACTCCGGGGTCAGAGTGCCGACCGGGAGATCGGCGGTCCAGCTGTCGGTAAAGAGGGGGAAATCGAGATCCTCCGTCAGCAGGGGATCCAGGGCATTGAGGAAGTCGGCGGGCGGCAGGCCGCCCCAGCTCGGGTGCCAGAGGGACTTGTGGCCGGCGGCACAGCGCCCGCGCTTGAGGGTGGCCGGGGCCTGGGTGCCGCTCAGGACGGCGGGGACCCAGTCACACAGCTCGACCCAGTTGCAGGCGGCGGCGCGCACGGCGGCATCGGCGCGGGAGACGTGCAGGATCTTGGCCCAGAACCACTCGGAGGAGTAAATGCCGCCGATGTAGCGGCTGTAGTCGGGGAACTGGCCGCCGTGGCACAGGGCGGTGATGGCCTCCGCCTCCTCAATGGCGGTGTGATCCTTCCACAGCACGAACATGGCGTTGGGGTTGTCGGCAAACTCCGGACGCAGGGCCAGCACGCGCCCCTCTCTGTCGATGGGGGCGGGGGTGGAGCCGGTGCTGTCCACCCCGATGCCGCGCACGGCGGTGCGCTGACTCGGCGTGAGCTGGCTCACCACCGCCACCACCGCCTGCTCCATGGACTCCAGATAGTCGAGGGGGTGGTGGCGGAACTGGTTGTTGACCGGTTGGCAGTAGTGGCCTGCCTGCCAGCGCGGGTAATAGACGACATGGGTCGCCAGCTCGGCGCCGTCCTGGCAGTGCACGGCGAGTGCCCTGACCGAGTCGCTGCCGAAATCGAGTCCGATGACGATGTGTTCAGACATAAGTGCTCCTGACCATCAATGAGGGGTGACTGGGGGGAACCATAGGAGATGGGCAGGAGGGGCGGTTAGCCATTGGCTGCTGGAAATATGGATTTTAACGCTGTCAGTGCGACAGGGTGACGGCTCTCTAAAATTCAATATGTGACGAAATTGCTAATTATATAGACGAAATGGCTGCAATCTCATGGCGTGATCCTGCTCTCCATTTTTAATTGTGAAAACGATTACAACTTGGTTCGCTCAATCAGCAACAACAATAACGTCCTGTTTAAGCATGTTTTTATATGGCTGCGACTTGATTGACTTAACGAGCAGCACTGCGTGGATACATGGATTGATAGAACCGTTGGAGACATTCGCATGAACAAAATCGTTAAAGGCATGATCGCGATGGGGTTCGCCCTTGGTATGGCAAATTCTGCTTTCTCGGCCGAAGCGCTGAAGCTGGGCTACCTGGTCAAGCAGCCCGAGGAGCCCTGGTTCCAGACCGAGTGGAACTTCGCCGACAAGGCGGGCAAGGAACTGGGCTTCGAGGTGATCAAGATAGCCGTCCCCGACGGGGAGAAGACCCTCAATGCCATCGACAGTCTGGCGGCGAATGGCGCCAAGGGCTTCGTCATCTGTACCCCTGATCCCAAACTCGGTGCCGCCATCATGGCCAAGGCCAACAGCATGGATCTGAAGGTCATCACGGTGGATGACCAGTTCGTCAACGCCAAGGGCCAGCCCATGGAGCAAGTGCCCCTGGTGATGATGGCCGCCACCAAGATTGGCGAGCGTCAGGGTCAGGAGCTCTACAAGGAGATGCAAAAGCGCCAGTGGGACGTAAAGGCGACCGGGGTGCTCGCCATCACCGCCGACGAGCTCGACACCGCCCGTCGCCGGGTCGAGGGCTCCCTAGGCGCGCTCAAGGCCGCCGGTTTCCCCGAGGGCCAGATCTTCCGCGCGCCCACCAAGAGCAACGACATTCCGGGGGCGCTGGATGCCGCCAACTCCATGCTGGTGCAACACCCCGAGGTCAAGAACTGGCTCATCGTCGGCATGAATGACAACACCGTGCTCGGCGGCGTGCGCGCCACCGAAGGGCAGGGCTTCAAGGCGGAGAACGTCATCGGCATCGGTATCAACGGGGTGGATGCGGTGAACGAGCTCTCCAAGTCCAGCGCCACCGGCTTCCTCGGCTCCCTGCTGCCCAGCCCGGACGTACACGGCTACAAGAGCATCCAGATGCTCCATGACTGGGTCGTCAACGGCGCCGAGCCTGCCAAGTTCACCGAGGTGACCGACGTGGTACTCATCACCCGCGACAACTTCAAGGCCGAGCTGCAAAAGAAAGGGCTGTGATCCCCATCCCTTGATACCCATGCCGGCATGGCGGAGTGCGCCGTGCCGGCTGGCTGGAGTCATCTCATGAATCAAGTTCCATATCTGGAGTTTTGCGGCATCAGCAAGGAGTTTCCCGGCGTCAAGGCGCTGCAGAACGTCTCCTTCGCCTGCCAGCAGGGCACGGTACACGCGCTGATGGGAGAGAACGGGGCCGGCAAGTCCACCCTGCTCAAGATCCTGAGCGGTTTTCAGGCGCCCACCCGCGGGGTGGTGAAGCTGGCGGGTCAGGAGAAAGTGTTCCAAAACACGGTCGATGCCCTTGAGAGCGGGATCGCCATCATCTATCAGGAGCTGCACCTGGTCCCTGAAATGAGCGTGGCGGAGAACATCTACCTGGGGCAGTTGCCGACCCGGCGCGGCGTCATTGATCGGGAGAAGCTCTATCAGGATGCAGCCAGGCAGTTGGCGCGCCTCGGGATGGACGTCTCCCCCGAGACGCCGCTCAAGTACCTGTCCCTGGGTCAGTGGCAGATGGTGGAGATCGCCAAGGCCCTGACCCGGGACGCCAGCGTCATCGCCTTCGACGAGCCGACCAGCAGCCTGTCGTCCCGCGAGATTGAGCAGCTGTTTCGGGTCATCCGCCAGTTGCGGGACGAGGGCAAGGTCATTCTCTACGTCTCCCACCGCATGGACGAGATCTTCGCCCTGTGCGATGCCATCACGGTGTTCAAGGATGGCCAGTTCGTGCGCACCTTCGCTTCCATGGCCGAGGTGGACCGGGATCTGCTGGTCAAGACCATGGTGGGGCGCGAGCTGACCGACATCTATGGCTACAGCCCAAGGCCGCTTGGCGAGGCGGGCTTCAAGGTGGAACACCTGATGGGGCCCGGCCTGAAGGCGCCGGTGTCGCTCGAGGTGAAACGCGGGGAGATCCTCGGCATCTTCGGGCTGGTGGGGGCCGGGCGCAGCGAGCTGATGAAGCTTATCTTCGGCGCCGAGACACCTCGAGGGGGCGAGATATCGGTGTTTGGCAAACAGGTGGTCATTCAGAGCCCCATCGACGCCATTCGCAGCGGCATCATGCTCTGCACCGAAGACAGGAAGGCGCTCGGCATCATCCCCATCCATCTTAAATGCGAAAGGGGACTCCCTCCGACGTAGGTGGGAGGGGAATTTCGCCGGGGCGTCAGCCCCGCTGG